>NZ_AMYW01000004.1:0-266201 GCF_000335775.1 Flavobacterium sp. WG21 | reverse complement strand
CCTATTCAAAAAATGTTTGGGATCAATCCTTTCTTATGTGCAGAAGGAGATGCCATCAATGAAATCTGGCACATTGGACGTTTTGCCATTAAAAAAGGCGTTCGTGATGTTAACCTTCTAAAAAAACTATTGGTTTGTGCCATCGCACCGGTTTGCAAACACAAAGACAATATGGCCTTCGCCGAAATCGATGCCAAACTACTTCGCGTATTAACCCTAATGGGCATCAAAGCAAAAATTGTGGGTAAATCAATCGAATACCTGGGATCAGAAACAATACCTGTATCGATGTCCTATAATGGTCTTATTACTTTCTACAACGAGAACAAACATTTGGTTACACCGGAAGATTTTGAGCTTTCTTCTGTAAACTATAAACTACCCAATAAGGTAGTATTTAACGCTAACCAATTGAACTACACTTTGGTGTAGTAGCATTTGAAAACCTATATTGTAAATTTACTTCAGTAAAAATAAGTAGTTGGATTCGCAACTTTCAGATTTTTACATCACACTCAAAAGGCATCAAAATTTACCTTGAGAGTTCCAACAAAAACATTATTACCAAAATTACTTTAGAGTAAAAAAGGTAAAGCTATTAAACCAAAAAACGTATCTAAAAAAAATAACCATGTGACTGGTAATAGCGCAGCTATGCCCGGTGACGAAAAAAACCAAATAATATGGATCGAAAACAAGGTTGGCATGTTCTTTACGTCAAGTATAGACATGAAAGTAAAGTCTACAAAGAATTAATGGAAAAAAAATTAGAAGCTTTTTTACCTATGGCCACCAGCATTAGACAATGGAGTGACCGAACCAAGAAAATTGAAATTCCCTTATTTCCCAGTTATGTTTTTGTAAACATTAAAAACAACAAAGACTTTCATGATGCTTTAAATGTAGAGAGCGGTTGTTCCTACTTGTCTTTCGGCAAAGAATACGGCAAAGTTTCCGAAGAAGAAATCGCTTATATCAAACTCTTCACCCAGGGAAAAGACATCACCGATGTTCAAGTCGAATCGGCACTGCCAAAAATAGGCGATAAACTTAAAATCGAACATGGCGAACTATCAGGTTTGGAATGCGAAGTTTTCAGAGTCGACAATCAGCACAGAATCAGCGTACGATTAAGTTCATTGCGCCAGAATATATCAGCCATAATACCTTTGTCGTATCTATCCAATCCGGAAGAAAACGTCTTTGCAAAGGCATAGGTTTTAGATTTTCTTTTCAATTAGATTATCGCCTCCTATATAATGGAGCTAATCATTAAAGTGATTTTTGTACTTGTTATAAAGTGTAAAATATCTCTTATCTCAATCCTTTTTTACCACATCAAAATCTAGTTTTTACTACCTGGTAAATCATCACAACACATTGTCTTTTAGAACAATGTGTTTGGCGTTATACATAGGTTATTTTAAATATATCAGTTATTAATTCAAAAATAAAGCATTTAGAAAACACTATTACGATGAAAGATATCAAATCAATAATTACCGGCTTATCCCATAAAGAAGTACAAATTTTTCTTGATGATTCAGAAGAAAATTTAAGAGTAACAGGAAATACAGCAGCTCTTACTGCAGAGGATAAAAATGATATTTCAACCAATAAAGATCGTCTTATCGCCTTACTTAAAAGCAGTAAAAACAGTGCGAAATTTAATTTTGAGTCAATTTCTGCTGTTTCTGAATCTGAAAGTTACGAAGTATCGGCCGGACAGCGCCGTCTTTGGACTTTAAGCCAGTTTGAAGGAGGGTCTGAGGTGTACAATATGCCTATGCGTACCATTTTAAAAGGTAATTATGATATAGGATACTTTCAAAAAGCGATAATCGCTACTATAGAGCGTCATGAGATCTTGCGTACTACTTTCAAAATGGATGAAAACGGTGATGTGAGACAGTACGTGCAGCCAACAACAGATGTAAACTTCGGGCTGTCTTATGTTGATTTCAGAAATGTTACAGATAAAGATGCCAGTGTATCCGGTTATATCAAAGAAGATTCATTCGTTCCGTTTGATTTAGAAAAAGGACCATTATTTCGTCTAAGCTTATTACAGACTGAAGAGGATACTTATGTCTTTTATTACAACATGCACCACATTATAGGTGATGGCTGGTCGATGAATGTATTATCAAAAGATGTATTTGCATTTTATGAGTCTTTTGTAAAAGGGATTACTCCTGATCTTGCACCTCTTGCCATTCAATATAAAGATTATGCAAACTGGCAGGCAGTACAGATAAATTCAGCGGTTTCTACCAAGGATAAAGCGTATTGGATGGAAAGTCTTTCAGGTGAGTTACCAATCCTGGATCTTCCTTCAGAAAAACGTCGTCCTTCTGTGAAAACACATAAAGGAAGAAGCTTAAGAGCTTATATTTCTAAGGAAACAACAGCGATGCTTCAGCATTTTACAAAAGAGAACAATGGCAGTACTTTTATTAGTTTACTAACCACGATCAATGTTCTGTTTCATAAATATACCTCAGATACAGATATTATTATAGGTAGTCCGGTTGCAGGACGTGACCATGCAGATTTAGCCAATCAGATTGGTTTTTATGTAAATACTCTTGCCTTGCGCAATACCGTGGAGGCCGAGGAGAATTTTACTTCAATTTATAAGCGAATTAAAGAGCAGACACTTGAGGCGTTTAACCATCAAATGTATCCTTTTGACAGTTTAGTAGAAAACTTAAACATTAAAAGAGATGCAGGAAGAAGCAGTGTGTTTGATGTTTTGTTAGTGCTTCAGAATACATCAGCAAATGAGGTGACGATCGAAATACCAACATCAAAAACTGATGCCATTCTTGATTTAGGAGAAACAGTTTCAAAATTTGATGTAGAGCTTAATTTCAGAGAAGCCGGAGAGCACCTGGTTTTAGATGTTGCTTATAATACCGAGGTGTACGAACATCAAATGATCGAAGGATTAATACGACACTATAAACAAATCCTGGAAGAAGTATTATTTCAACCGGAAACTCCTATTGGAAAACTAACCTACATCAGTCAGGAAGAAGAAAAAGAATTAGTACAGGATTTTAATGCTACGGCAACGAATTACCCTGTTGATCTTACGCTTATAGACCTCATTGAAGAACAAGTTGCTAATAATCCGGAAGGAGTTGCTTTGGCTTTTGAAGGAGAAGAAATGACTTATGCAGCTTTAAATGAAAAAGCCAATCAGGTGGCTCATTATTTACGCAGTATCAATGTTACAACAGAATCTATAGTAGGATTGTGTATGGAACGTTCTTTTGAAATGGTTATTGGAATGTTGGGTATTATGAAATCCGGAGGAGCTTATGCACCTATTGATCCTCATTACCCGGTTGAAAGAATAGAGTACATTATTAAAGATACTAAAGCAGAAGTTGTATTGGTAAATAACGACAGTATCAACAAAGTTAATTTTCTGGAAGGTACTACGATACTTAATCTTGATCAACAGGATTCAGTACTTGTCAATCAGTCCAAAACTAATCCAGCTGTAGCAATACCGGTTACAAATGCGGCTTATGTAATTTACACTTCAGGATCTACAGGAAATCCTAAAGGAGTTGTGAACGAACAAAGAGGTTTGGTGAACCGTCTGTTATGGGCGAAGGAGTATTATAATTTAACGGCTAACGATGTATTGATACAAAAAACTACTTTCTGTTTTGATGTATCGGTTTGGGAGTTCTTCCTTCCATTATTGGCAGGGTGTAAATTAGTAATTCCAAAACCGGAAGGACATAAAGACAGCGATTATTTAAGAGAGCTGATCGCAGCACACGGGGTAACAATGATTCACTTTGTACCTTCTATGTTAAGTGCATTTTTATTGGACATTGATGTTTCTAAATGCAGCAGTCTGAAAAATGTGGTATGTAGTGGAGAGGCTTTAAAAATAAGCCAGGTAGAAGATTTTCAAAAAGTATTGCCAAATGTTGTTTTGAGCAATTTATACGGACCTACAGAGGCTTCGATCGATGTGACAAGCTGGATTGTTCCTTTTAATGCGGTAGATTTAAAACGTGTTACGATAGGAGTTCCCGTGGCAAACACTCAGATTTATATTCTGGATAGCGAAATGAACATACAGCCTAAAGGTGTTACAGGAGAACTGTACATAGGTGGTGTTCAGGTAGCCAGAGAGTACATCAATCTTCCTGAACTTAATGCTTACCGATTTGTACAAAATCCTTTTGGGGAAGGAAAATTATACAGAACCGGTGATAATGCAAAGTGGCTTCAGGATGGTACTATAGAATATTTGGGAAGAGAAGACAGCCAGGTAAAAATCAGAGGGTACAGAATTGAATTGGGAGAATTGGATACCGTTATCAACAGCTGTCCGTTTGTACATCAGGGAGTTGTTATTGCCAAAGAAGATGCTTACGGAGTAAATGAATTGGTAGCCTATGTCGTTTTTAAAGAGAATAAAACAAAAGAAGATCTTGTTGCTTATCTAAAAGAACACATTCCAGGGTATATGATTCCGGGAATAATGGTACAACTGGATGAAATTCCATTGACATCAAATGGTAAAGTAAACAGAAAAGCATTACCGGATCCAACATTCAGCAGGGAATATGAATATGTAGCGCCAGGAACAAAAACAGAAGAAGATTTGGTTGCCATCTGGCAGAATCTGCTAAATGTAGAGCAAGTTGGTATTACCGATAATTTCTTTGAACTGGGAGGACATTCCTTATTAGCAGTACGTTTAATATCGGCAATAAAGAAAGTAATGAACGTTGGCCTTACCATTACAAACGTATTCGGTAATCCGACGATCTCAGAGCTGGCTTCTTTTATAGAAAAACAAGATACTGCCTCAACATTTTCTTTGGTAAGTAAACAAGACTTACCTGCAGATATTCCATTGTCATATGCTCAGGAACGTTTATGGTTTATAGATAAATTAAAAGGCAGTGAACATTATCATATGCCTACGGTATTAACGCTAAAAGGAACTCTTAATACTGATTATCTTTCACAAGCTTTAAAAACAATTGTAGAGCGTCATGAGGCACTCCGTACTATATTTATAGAAAAAGAAGGTGTTGCTTATCAGGTGGTACAATCCTCAGACCGTTGGGAGTTGAATGTTGTTTCGGGAGTCGCAGATTATAAAGAATTTACAGCCGAAGAGATAAACAAACCATTTGATTTATCGAAAGATTATATGTTACGTGCTACGATTATCAAGGTATCAGATGCAGAACATATTTTAGTATTGGTACGCCATCATATTGCAACAGACGGATGGTCTGAATCTATAATCGTTAAAGAATTCAAAGAATTATACGCTTCCTATGCAACAGGAAAAGAAGCTAATTTACCAGCGCTTAACTTTCAATATACAGACTATTCCGTTTGGCAGCGTACCGAGTTGTCTGAAGAGGTATTAGCAGAAAAATTAGAGTATTGGGAGTCTAAATTAACAGGAGTAGCACCTTCTGCACTTCCAACAGATTATGCAAGACCAGCTGTCCAAAGCAGTCGTGGGAACCATATCAGTTTAAAGTTAGACAGCGATCAAAGTGAGGCTTTACGTGCTTATGCGAAAGAGCAGGGCGTAACCTTATTCATGCTATTATCGGGTGTTTACAAAGTATTATTGTACCGTTACAGCGGTCAGTCTGATATTTGTATCGGAACTACGGTGGCCAATCGTCCGCAGCAGGAGTTAGAATCGATGATTGGATTCTTTGTCAATGCTTTAGCCCTTCGTACTGATTTATCCGGTAATCCGTCGTTTAATGAAGTTCTGAAATCGGTAAAACAAACCACTTTAGAAGCGTACAATCATATCGCAGTTCCGTTTGAAAAAGTAGTAGACCGTGTAGAGAAAACAAGAGACAAAAGCAGAAGTTCTTTGTTCCAGGTATTGTTTGTTTTAAACAACAACCCGGAGGCAAAAGTTGCTGAATTTAGTGATATTACCATCGAACCAATGGCAATGAATTATAATATTGCCAAATACGATCTGACCATTTTTGCAGAAGACAGCGCGGAAGGAATCTCTTTTTCATTCAACTATTGTACAGATCTTTTCAGTGCTGCAACAGTGTCAGGTTTAAGATCACATTATGAGAACTTATTAACTGCTATCTTAGAAAACGGTACCTCAGCTATAGGAAATTTGGCCATGCTTAGCGCCGAAGAAGAGCAGGCACTTTTAGTAGAGTATAACACCCCTGAGTATGCATTATCAGGAAAAGGAACGGTATTATCTCACTTTGAAGCGCAGGTAGCCAAAACACCGGATGCGATTGCATTTGTTTATAATGATAGCCGTATGACGTACAAGGAGCTGGATGAAGCTGCTACCAAATTAGCATACTACTATCAACAAACGTATGATTTAAAACAGGGTGACTTGATCGCCATGATGATGGATACTTCAAACTGGTCTTTATTGGCGATGGTATCCATTCTAAAATCAGGAGCAGGTTATGTTCCAATTGATCTTTCCTTACCAAAAGAGCGTCAGTTGTACATGGTACAGGAAGCCAATGTAAAATGTTTGCTTATTGAATCTTCGAGTTTATTTGATGTAATTGATTTTTCAGTTCCTGTATTTTCTATCGATATTCAGTATGCCGATATCCAGGCACTTCCGCAGGAGGTTACCTTCTCAACATTGGCAACAGAAGATACTACAGCTTATGTGGTGTACACATCAGGAACCACAGGTCAGCCAAAAGGAGTTCAGGTGAGTCACAAGAATTTGGTAGACTATTACGAAGGATTAGAAGCTAAGATTGCGATCAGTGCTAACAAAAGCTTCGGATTAATGTCTTCACTTTCTGCAGATTTAGGAAATACCGTATTGTACGGTTCTTTATTAAGCGGAGGCTGTTTGCACTTATTCAATAAAGATACTTTAATGGATGGAGTGAAACTGCAAGCGTACTTTAACGCCAACCCAATTGATTGTATCAAAATAGTACCAAGCCACTGGCAGGCGTTGAGCATAAATAACAAGTTATTGTTGCCGGCACGTACTTTAATATTTGGTGGAGACGTACTTCAGGTGTCTTATGTAAAAGAGATCGCAGCACAAGATTCAAATGTGATGATTGTTAACCATTACGGTCCTACCGAAAGTACGATTGGAAAATTATTGCACCAGGTAGATCCTGCTTTTGATTACGTTACCATTCCGGTTGGAAAGTTGTTCTCAGACAGTGAAGCTTATATCGTAAGCAGTGATATGTCTTTATGTCCAATTGGAGTTTCAGGAGAATTATTACTGGGAGGCAAAGGAATCTCGAAAGGTTATCTGAATCGTGAAGATTTAACGCAGGAGAAATTTATCGCCAATCCATTTGCAGCAGGTAAAAGCGCTGTTTTATATAGAACGGGAGACTTAGTTCGCAGAAATTCATTAGGGGAGATTGAATTTTTAGGCCGTGTAGACGATCAGGTGAAGATTCGTGGATACCGTGTAGAATTAAAAGAAATCAGTCGTGTAATTCAGGGGTATTCCGGAATTGTACAGAATGAGGTTTTATTCAAAGAAGATGCTACAGGAGTTAAGCGATTGGTAAGTTATCTGGTTGTTGAAGAAGGGTATGCAGAATCTGATTTGAAATCGTATCTTTCAGGAGTTGTTCCGGATTATATGGTTCCTCAGGTGTATGTTGTACTGGATCAGATGCCGCTTACTTCAAACGGAAAAATCGACAGAAAAGCATTGCCGGAGCCTACAGTTACAGAAGGACGTGTATATGTTGCAGCTGAAACGGAAACCGAAAAAGGTCTGGTTGCGATCTGGCAGGATTTATTGAATGTAGAACAGATAGGAGTTACGGATGATTTCTTTGAATTGGGAGGACATTCTTTGCTTGCCGTTCGTTTACTATCAGCGATTAAAACGACACTTAATGTTGCCATTAATATTACCGATATATTCGATCATACTAATATTGCCGCTTTGGCTTCTTTTATCGAAAGTCAGGACAATACGCTTACACTTCCGTTGGTTGTCAAACAAGACTTGCCTGCAGACATTCCATTGTCTTATGCTCAGGAACGTTTATGGTTTATTGATAAATTAAAAGGAAGTGAGAATTATCACGTACCGGTATTATTAAACTTAAAAGGAGCTCTGAATACAGACTATCTTTCACAAGCTTTAAAAACAATTGTAGAGCGTCATGAGGCATTGCGTACTATTTATTTGGAAAAAGAAGGAATAGCGTATCAAAAAGTTCAGCCTTCAGAGCATTGGAATCTTACTGTTCTTACTTCTGTAGCCGATCAGAAAACTTTTATCAAAGACGAAATAAGCCGTTCTTTTGATCTGTCTAAAGATTATATGTTACGTGCTACAATTATCAAGGTATCAGAGGAAGAGCATATTTTATTATTGGTTCGTCATCATATCGCAACAGACGGATGGTCGACATCACTTATCGTTAATGAATTTAAAACATTATATGCTTCCTATGCAGAAGGAAAAGAGGCAGTATTGCCAGCTCTTAGTTTCCAATACACCGACTATTCAGTCTGGCAGCGTTCTGAGGTTTCCGGAGATTATCTGGCGGAGAAATTAGAGTATTGGGAGTCTAAATTAACAGGAGTAGCACCTTCTGCACTTCCAACAGATTATGCAAGACCGGCTGTTCAAAGCAGTATAGGAGACTACATAAACTTTAAATTAGATCGCGATCGCAGTGAGGCTTTACGAGCTTATGCCAAAGAAGAGGGCGTAACCTTATTTATGTTATTGCTGAGTGTTTACAAAGTAGCGTTGTACCGTTACAGTGGTCAGTCCGATATCTGTGTTGGAACTACAGTAGCCAATCGTCCGCAGCAGGAATTAGAATCGATGATTGGATTCTTTGTCAACACTTTGGCACTTCGTACTGATTTATCCGGTAATCCAACATTTAATGAAGTGCTGAAATCGGTAAAACAAACCACTTTAGAAGCGTACAATCATATCGCAGTTCCGTTTGAAAAAGTAGTCGATCGTGTAGAGAAAGCCAGAGACAAAAGCAGAAGTTCTTTATTCCAGGTATTGTTTGTTTTAAACAACAATCCGGAAGCTAAAATTGCTTCCTTTAGTGATATTACGATTGAGGCTGTACCAATGGATTATGACATTTCGAAGTTCGATCTGACCATTTTTGCAGAAGACAGTCCGGAAGGAATTTCTTTCTCATTCAACTATTGCAGCGCACTTTTCAATTCGTCTACGATTACAGGTTTCCGATCTCATTATGAGAATTTGCTGGACACTATTTTAGCAGACGATACTTCATCAATAGGAAATCTGGCCATGCTTAGCGCCGAAGAAGAGCAGGCACTTTTAGTTGATTATAACACACCTGAGTATTCATTATCAGGAAAAGGAACGGTATTGTCTCACTTTGAAGCGCAGGTAGCCAAAACTCCGGATGCTCTGGCATTTGTTTATAATGATAGCCGTATGACGTACAAAGAGCTGGATGAAGCTGCTACCAAATTGGCGTATTACTATCAACAAACGTATGATTTAAAACAGGGTGACTTGATCGCCATGATGATGGATACTTCAAACTGGTCTTTATTGGCGATGGTATCTATTTTAAAATCAGGAGCAGGTTATGTTCCAATTGATCTTTCCTTACCAAAAGAGCGTCAGTTGTACATGGTACAGGAAGCCAATGTAAAATGTTTGTTGATCGAATCCGGCAGTTTATTTGATGTAATTGATTTTTCAGTTCCAATATTTTCTATCGATATTCAATATGCCGATATCCAGGCACTTCCGCAGGAGGTTACCTTCTCAACATTGGCAACAGAAGATACTACAGCTTATGTGGTGTACACATCAGGAACCACAGGTCAGCCAAAAGGAGTTCAGGTAAGTCACAAGAATTTGGTAGATTATTACGAAGGATTAGAAGCTAAGATTTCGATCAGTGCCAACAAAAGTTTCGGCTTAATGTCTTCACTTTCTGCCGATTTAGGAAATACCGTATTGTACGGTTCTCTATTAAGCGGAGGATGTTTGCACTTATTCAATAAAGATACTTTAATGGATGGCGTGAAGCTACAAGCATATTTTAACGCTAACCCAATTGATTGTATCAAAATAGTACCAAGTCACTGGCAAGCTTTACGTATCGATACTGATTTGTTATTGCCGGCACGTACCATAATATTTGGAGGAGACGTACTTCAGGTGTCTTATGTAAAAGAGATCGCGGCACAAGATTCAAATGTGATGATTGTAAACCATTACGGTCCTACCGAGAGTACGATTGGAAAATTGCTTCACCAAGTAGATCCTGCTTTTGATTACGTTACCATTCCGGTTGGGAAGTTGTTCTCAGACAGTGAAGCTTATATCGTAAGCAGTGATATGTCGCTATGTCCAATTGGAGTTTCAGGAGAATTATTACTGGGAGGTAAAGGAATCTCGAAAGGTTATCTGAATCGTGAAGACTTAACTCAGGAGAAATTTATTGCCAACCCATTCACAACAGCTAAGAGCACGGTTTTATACAGAACGGGAGACTTAGTTCGCAGAAATTCATTGGGAGAAATCGAATTTTTAGGACGTGTAGACGATCAGGTGAAGATTCGTGGATACCGTGTAGAGTTAAAAGAAATCAGTCGTGTGATACAAGGGTATCCTGGTGTTGTACAGAATGAAGTTTCTTTTAGAGAAGACGCTGCAGGAGTTAAACGATTGGTAAGTTATCTGGTTGTTGAAGAAGGGTATTCAGAATCTGATTTGAAATCGTATCTATCAGGAGTTGTTCCGGATTATATGGTTCCTCAGGTGTATGTTGTACTGGATCAGATGCCGCTTACTTCAAACGGAAAAATCGACAGAAAAGCATTGCCGGAGCCTACAGCTGCAACGGGACGTACTTATGTCGCACCAACCACAAAAGCAGAAGAGGATTTGGTTACCATTTGGCAAAACCTGCTTAATGTTGACGAAATTGGAGTGACGGATAATTTCTTTGAACTCGGAGGTGACTCTATCATTGTCATTCAGGTAGTAAGCCGTGCCAAGAAAAAAGGTTATCAGGTTCAGGTTCAGGATTTGTTTGACTATCAGACGATTGCAGAACTGGCGGTTGCTGCAGAACGAAATAGCAAAGAGTTTAGTACTGCCGAGCAGGGAATTTTAGAAGGAGAAGTACCTCTATCCCCAATTCAGCAATGGTTTTTTGAAAGAAATGAAGCCGTATTGTCACATTTCAATCAGGCCGTTTTATTGAGCATCGATAAAAAGATCCCGAAAGAAAAACTCGAAAAAACAGTTGAATTAATAGCCAAACGTCATGATTCACTTCGATCAATATACCAAAAAGAGATCGTTCAGGGACAGGAAGAATGGAAACAGTTTTACGGAGAATCGGTTAATTTCTATCGAACAGAAACGATCGATGACGAAAAAAATATTACAGAAGCTGTGACGGCAATTTGTGCAAAATACCAACAATCATTGGATATTGAAAAAGGAGATTTAGCGCGTTTTGTTCTTATTGAAACACCGGACGCTGTACCCTACAACCGATTTTTCATGGTATCGCATCACTTAGCGGTAGACGGAGTTTCCTGGAGGTTTATCATCGATGATCTGGAAACACTGCTGACAGAAGAAACAACGGACGAGAAGCTGTATCTGGAAAACAAAAACAATTCGTTCAGAGACTGGATCAATAAGTTGAAAAACTTTGCAGAGACCGAAGAAATAGAATCTCAGTTAGAGTACTGGCAGCAAATTAATAGCGACTATACGCCGCTTCCGACCGATTTTTCGGCCAATAACCCTACCAGACAAACAAAGAAAACTCAGATCGGAATTCTAAATCAGGAATATACCAAACACCTGTTGAAAGATGCCAACTCAGCTTATAATACAGAAATCAACGATTTGATGTTAAGCGCACTTCAAATGACTTTTGAAGATGTTCTGGGAACAAAACGACTGGCATTAGGATTTGAAGGCCACGGAAGAGAAAATGTACTGAAAGACATTGATGTTAGCGGTACTACAGGATGGTTTACCAATAAATATCCGGTGATCCTGTCAAAAGAAAATGCCGAAACGGAAGGCGATATTGTTAAATCGGTGAAAGAAGCATTACGCAGGATTCCAACCAAAGGAATGGGGTACGGCTGTTTGCGTTATTTACACTCGTCTGAAGAAATACGCCATTCTTTAAAAGATTGCGGATGGGATGTTGTCTTTAATTATTTGGGACAAATCGATAATGTGCTGAATCAAAGTGCAGTCTTTTCATCAGCTCCGGAATATGCGGGAGATCATATCAGCCCAACTTCTATACTGGAAGAAAAATTTATTGTAAAAGCAATTATTGTGGCCAATGAACTTAGAATTTCCTGGGATTACTCCGAAGCACAATACCAATCAGAAACCGTTCAGAATCTGGCTAATAAATATGTAGAATATTTAACCCAGCTTATCGAACATTGTATTAGTAAAGAAGACCGAGAACTAACTCCTTCCGATTTTGGATTAAGCGATTCATTAGATTTTAAAGAGTTTGATGCTCTGTTTGAATCTGAAATTGCCGAAGAATCTCAGGATGAAAGTGTGCTAAGATTCTAAACTCATAACGAACCCTAATAACTATCACTATTTAATACCATAACATATGAAATTACCTGTATCCTATCACCAGCAAAGGATGTGGTTCATCGACCATTTCGAAAGAGATTATCTCTACGAAGGAGGACCTGTTTACCATAATATACCATTGAGTTTTACAATAGAAAAAGAGGTAAGTACCGAAGAAATTTATCGCGCCTTTACACAATTGATCAACCGTCATGATGTTTTAAGAACCAAAATCGTGAGAGAGGGTGATCAGATTTTTCAAGTCATTACAACTCCTGAAGAAACGGATATAAAAAAGCTGCTTAAAGAACAGCTTAATCTGAAAGAAAATCAGGAAGAATTGCGCAAGATATCTTTTGATT
This sequence comes from Flavobacterium sp. WG21, assembly GCF_000335775.1. Taxonomy (NCBI): domain Bacteria; kingdom Pseudomonadati; phylum Bacteroidota; class Flavobacteriia; order Flavobacteriales; family Flavobacteriaceae; genus Flavobacterium; species Flavobacterium sp. WG21. The sequence goes on along the minus strand of NZ_AMYW01000004.1, from coordinate 253,232 downwards.
TTGAAAATGGAGTATTGGTAAAAGCCTATTTTGAACGTTTGGAAAATCAGATCAGGATACTATTTGTACTTCATCATGTAGTAGCAGACCGTTATAGTCTTAAGATTCTCAAAGAAGATTTTTTAAGTTTCGTTTCGCATCCCGAAGATTCATTAGGATTTACCATGCAATACAAAGATTTTTCAGAATGGGAACAAGCTGTCGATCCTTACGAAACAGAAAGCTTGGTTGCTTTTTGGAGAAAACAGTTAACCGATAATCAGGTACTCTATCTTCCTACGGATTCAGAACGCGTTCCGGTTCATATTTATCAAACTGCAACGAGTTCTTTTTCTTTTAATAAAGATGGTTTACAATCCTTTGCAGCAGTTAACGGCACTAGTCCGCAAATGGTGACTTTGGCTGCTTATAAGATGGCTTTGGCTCAGTTTTCAGGACTTTCGGATATCGTGATCGGTACCTTGATGAACATGCGCAACCATCTTACAGAATCAACGGTAGGACCCATAGAAAATTTGGTAGTGTTGCGATCTGTACTGGACAGAAATGGAACACTTGAAGATGCCTGCACAGTGGTTGCCAATACCTGGCAAACGGCATACAGCAATAAAGAAATTCCATTTGACAAGCTGGTTGTAGAAATCAATCCTAAAAAAGACATGAGCAGAACAGCACTTTTTGATGTTTTGTATTTGTACGACCGATACGATGCCGTTACAGAAGAAGAAGGAAAACCTTTTAACTATAAAAATCAGGGATTAGGAAAATACGATCTTAATCTTTTAGTACAGGAAAGAGAAAACAGTTTTGACTTTATACTCACCTACAATGATCTTTATTTTAAAGCTGAAACCATCACTTCCTTTTTAGAAAGTATCGAAAGTATCCTTACAACGGCTACGGAACACGAAGATACCTTAAGAGGAATTGCCGTATTCTGATTACCATTCGATAACGCACCGTATTATTTCATATTAACAGCAAAGAGTGACTACGTTACAAGAAAATATTTTTAAAATCATGGAAAAATTCATAAAAAACTTAAAAGACCTTGGGTTTCAGCTTAAAATTAACGGACAGGATTTAGTTTTATTAGGAAAAGAAGGAAAACTTACACCTTCTGATATTAAGATTATCACCGAACGTCAGGACATAACTTCGTTCATTAAAGAAAACAAAGCCGATATTATTGCTTATTTAAAGAAAGAAGATTTTAAACTGGACCGAAAAAACATTTCTTCTATGTACGGATTAAGCCCTGTTCAGGAAGGGATTTTATTTCACAGTACCTATTTGTACAGTACCGGAGCAAAAGAAAATACCACTTATCATACCCAGTTTGATGTTACTTTTTCGTCTAAACTGGATGTAGTTCGCTTTAAAAAAGCCTGGCAGCATGTCATTAACAATCATACCATCCTAAGAACCGGTTTTATTTACGACAAAGTAAATATTCCGATTCAGTTTGTAAACAAAGAAGTAGAAGTTCCGTTGCGATTGGTTGATTTAACCGGCAGTACCGATCAGGAAAAAGACATAACCTTTAAAAAACTAAAAGACGAAGACCGATTCGAAGATTTTAGTTTTACAAACCCGCCTTTAATGCGTATCACGCTGGCTAAGTTTGGAGAGAGTACTTATAAAATGATCTGGACAAAACATCACGTATTATGGGACGGATGGTCCGGGCAAGTGATCATTCAGGAAGTGATACGTGCGTACACCAACCTAATGCACGGTGTAGAACCTGAGGCACAGGAAGAAGACCGATACGAAGATTTTATCAATTATATTAAAGCGATAGACGCCTTTGAAGAAAAAGAATTCTGGCAGACTTATATGCAGGATTTTAACGAACCTTCATTACTGCCTTTCTGTAAAGCATTACACGAACGTAACAAAGGAAAAGGAAAATACGAGCGTATTACCATTGATTTTGACGCGGAATTAACGCAAAAAATAAATGATTTTTCTAAAGCACAGCATGTTACACCTAATACTTTAACACAGGCTGTCTGGGCCATTTTATTATCAAAATACACTGGTTTTAAAGATATTGTGTACGGTGTTACCGTTTCCGGACGTCCGGCTGAACTCAATTACGACAGCAAAGTAGGATTGTATATCAATACCATTCCGTTAAGAGCAAAAATAGATCAGAATCAAACGATTACTGATTTTCTGGCAATGCTTCAGAAAACATCTGTAACGGCTAGGAATTTCCAACATACGTCTCTTAATAAAATTCAGCAATGGAACGAAATAAAAGGAGATTGTTTTGACACTTTATTATCGTTTACCAACTATCCGTCTAAAAGCAGTGACAGCAAGCAGAAACCGGTTTTAGAAATAGAGAGTGTAAATGTGAAAGAAAACAACAACTATTTACTTTCGATTCAGCCTATGCTGAAAGACAGACTGGTGATCGATTTTACATTCAACAGTTCGATAATGGAGGCTGCTTTTGTTCAGATGATTACCGAACATTTCAGAACAGCCTTGTGTCAAATGGCCGAAGAGCAGTTTACCACAATAGGAGATTTCAATATGCTGGGCGCAGCAGAAATCGAAGTGCTTACCAAAGCTTACAACGCCTCTGAAGTAGATTATCCGGCAGATCAGAATATAGTAGAGATTTTTGAAGAAAAAGCGGCAAAAACTCCCGACGCCGTTGCTTTGACTATAGACGGTAAACACATGACCTATAAAGTATTGAACGAAAAAGCAAATCAGCTTTCCAGATACTTGCAAGAGCAGGGTGTAGGTCCGGAAGTCATGGTAGGAATGTGTATCAACCGTTCTTTTGAGATGATCATCGGAATACTTGGAATCTTAAAAGCGGGCGGAGCGTATGTGCCTATTGATCCTGAATATCCGACGGAGCGTATCAGTTTTATACTAAATGACAGTAAGTCAAATGTAGTACTTGTCAGCACAAAAAGCAGTGAAACCGTAAAACTGGATATTCCTGTTCAGCTGGTAAATTTAGATCATGCAGATACATTTCTTTCTGCTTATGAAACGACCAATTTAGAGTTGGATTTACCTTTAGACAACCTGGCTTATGTTATTTATACATCAGGAACTACCGGAGTGCCTAAAGGAGTAATGATTGAACACGGCAACGTAGTGAGACTTTTCTTTACGGAAAAACCTTTGTTTGATTTTGACGAAAAAGACGTATGGTGCCTGTTCCATTCTTATAGTTTTGACTTTTCGGTTTGGGAAATATTCGGAGCCTTGTTATACGGAGGCAGACTGGTGATCGTTCCTGAACTGGTTGCAAAAGATACAGAAGCATTTGCAGATCTTTTAGCAGAGCAGGAAGTAACCGTATTGAATCAGACACCTTCTGCATTCAATGCTTTACAAGAGCAGGTAATCGACAAAAAACATCCTTTGAAAGTGCGTTATGTAATATTTGGAGGTGAGGCGCTTACACCGGGAGTTCTTAAACCATGGGCGGCTCAATATCCGGATTGTGCTCTGATCAACATGTACGGTATTACCGAAACAACGGTGCACGTAACCTTTAAAGAGATCGGAACACGTGAAATTAACCTTAATGTAAGTGATATTGGAAGACCAATCCCAACAATGAGCTGCTATATTTTGGATGAAAATATGGAATTAGTACCTATGGGAGTTGCCGGAGAATTGTTTGTTTCAGGAGCCGGAGTTTCAAGAGGGTATTTAAATCGTCCTGAACTTTCAAAAGAACGATTCATGATCAATCCGTTCAATCCTGGAGAACGTCTCTATAAAACCGGAGACGTTGCCAAACGACTTTCAAGCGGAGATATCGAATATTTGGGAAGAAACGATAAACAAATCAAAATTAGAGGATTCAGAATCGAACTTGGCGAAGTAGAAGCAGCCTTAAACATCTGCCCATATGCCAATCATGCCGCGGTTATTGTACATGAAGATCAGTTTTATTCGAAAGAATTAGTCGCTTATGTAGTCCTTAAAGACAATTATACACTGGAAGATTTTAAAGGATATCTTTTAGAAAGTCTTCCTAAATATATGGTGCCTACTTTGTGCATCCCTCTGGATGAAATGCCGCTTACCTCAAATGGAAAAGTAAATAAAAAAGCTTTGCCAAAACTGGCATCACAAGGAACAGATGCAAGCGGTTATGTTGCTCCGCGCAATACTAATGAAGAGCAGTTGGTAACCATCTGGAAAGAAATTTTAGACAGAGAACGTATAGGGGTTACCGATAATTTCTTCGAGTTTGGAGGACACAGTTTAAAACTGACAAGACTTATTACCCGATACCATAAAGAGTACGGAATCAAGTTAGAACTTAGAGATTTATTTGTCAACAAAACAATCGAGGAACATTGTCCACTATTATTTGGTGCTTCAGCTGAAAGCAATGAAATCGAAAAAATTACCCCTGTTGCGAAACAAGCGAATTATCCGCTTTCAAGCGGTCAGTATCGCATGTGGGTGTTGAGCCAATCGGGAGAAAATAATACTTCCTATAACATGCCTGCGCAGCTTACCTTGGAAGGATACGATATTCCGCTTTTAAAGAAAGCCATTGATGCTGTTATTGAGCGTCATGAAACATTGCGTACTGTATTTAAAGAAGGAGAAAATGCTGAGGTCAGACAATGGATTATTACCCCTTCAGAAACTGACATTACCATTCAGGAAGAAGATTTCAGAGGAGAGGCAAATATTGAAAATGCTGTAGCAGATTATATACTGCAGGATACTTTACAGCCGTTTAACCTTGCAGATGGACCTTTGTTAAGAATAGCGTTACTACAGGTATCCGATCAGAAACATGTTTTTTATTATAACATGCATCACATTATCGGAGACGGAGTTTCCATAAACATCTTAAAGAGAGACGTACTGGCATTTTACAACGCATTCAAAAATAACACGGTGCCTTCGCTTCCGGTCCTGTCTATCCAGTACAAAGATTTTGCGGTATGGCAAAAGCAGCAATTGGAAAACAATGCTTTTGATCAGCACAAAAAATACTGGCTGCAAACGCTTTCCGGAGACAGAGGAGTATTAGATTTCCCTAGTCAGAAAGCAAGACCCAAAATGATGACCAATAATGGACAAACATTAAGAACATTTCTTTCTGATACGGTCACCAGAAAATTTGAAACTTACTGTAAAACAAAAGGAGGAACCTTATTTACAGGAGTAGTAGCGGTTTGGAACATATTGTTTTACAGATATACCAATCAGAAAGATATTAGCCTAGGGTCACCGGTTATGGGCAGAGATCATGTAGATCTTGAAAATCAAATCGGACTTTACTTTAACAATATTGTGATCCGCAATCAAATCAATCCGGAGGACAATTTTGACCAGATATTTGATCAGGTAAAAGAAGCCATGTTTGAGAATATGAAACATCAAATGTATCCGTTCGATAACTTGCTGGACGATTTAACCATAAAAGGTGATACCAGCCGTAATCCTTTGTACGATATTATGATATCCTATCACAATACCGGAGCAGCAGAAAATAATAAAGATTTACTGTTTACACAGGAAGAGACTGATCAGATTGTGGTTCAGGATCAAAAAGGATCAAAACTGGATATGCTTATTAATGTTAAAGAAATAGGAAATCACTTGTACTATAACATTAATTACAACACCGATTTGTACAATCAAAGTTTTATCGAAATCCTGATGAACGACTTTAAGTATTTATTGTCACAGCTTTTAGAAAACAGAGCAGAAAGGATAGATGATATTGATTTCCAGAAAGAAACCAAGCAAATCCTGAGAAGCCTTAATGCTAACAAATTTAAATTGGTTAAAAAATAAAAGCCTTTAGCTTATCGCATTTACAGCGATAAAATTCTTTTTCAAATTAGAGTACTGAGCCGCGAATCAGGTTAGATCATTTTTGGTTCGACCTGATTGGTGAAACTCTGAATCTTACGAACTAAATATTTTGATTACAAACACTACAGTCAAAAGCTGTATTCTAAAAAATAAAATTATGATCAATAGTATACAAAAATTAAAAGGGATTAAAGCTCAAAAAGTAACCGATGTTGCACAGGTTGACTATTCAGTATGGCCAGGTCAGGCAGGATTTCCATTGGTAGTTAAACCATCGGCAGTCGGAATGCAGTTAAACGACTGGGTAGCTCAGAACAGAGCTGAATTTCAGGAAAAAGTGAATACCTACGGAGCAATACTTTTTAGAGGATTTCACATTAACACTGTTGAAAAATTTGAAAATTTCAGCAAATTATATGCAGATACTCCTCTTGAATATAATTTAAGATCATCACCTCGATATTCAGTTGGAAAGAACGTGTACCACACGACAACTTATCCTAAAGAATATTCGATCGAAATGCATAGCGAAAGCTCCTATGCGCCCGTTCACCCAAGCAATATTGTGTTTTGCTGCATCGATCCGGCCGACAAACAAGGTGAAACTCCGATAGCCGATAACAAAAAAGTACTGGAGTATTTAAGCGAAAAAACAAGAACTAAGTTTTTGGAAAAAGGAGTGAAATATGTGAGAAACCTCAACGAAGCTTATGGTTTGTCCTGGAAAGAAGTTTTTCAGACTGAAGACCAAAAAGAAGTAGAGAAAACCTGCAACGAACAAGGCATTTCGTTTGAATGGAAAAGCGATACCAATTTAGTTTTAACATGGACTAAAAAAGCAATTTGGGAACACCCGGCTACAGGAGATTCAGTTTGGTTCAATCACGCTTACTTTTTTAACAAATATGCCTTGGAAGCCTCCTTTTTTGATCTGGTAAATTCAGAAGACCAGCTTCCAAACAACACCTTCTACGGAGACGGAACCGAAATCTCGAAAGAAGAAATCGAAGAAATCAGAGAAGCCTATCAAAAGGCTACCGTTTTATTTCCGTGGGAAAAAGGAGATGTACTGTTCTTAGATAACATGTTGATGTCACACGGAAGAAGCCCTTATGAAGGCAGCAGACAAATTATAGCTTCCTTATTTTAATTTCTAAACATACCTAATCCAAAAACAAAGTACTGTTCGCGTTCTGCCGGAACAGTTTGAATACCTAATTAATCAGATACTAAAATCATGGAAAAAGAAACAATAAATAACGTTGAAGGATATCAGCTTTCAATAAATCAAATGAACTTATGGAGTGTAGCTGAAAAAAACATACAAAACTATTTTAATCAGGTAGTTATTGATCTGAAAAGCGATGTGACTATAGAAAAGTTAAAACGCGGATTAGCACTCGTAATAAGTAAAAATGAAACCTTATTGTTTAAAATGAACGAGGCGCCAAATGTTGGTTTCCCGGTTCAGGCAGTATCTGAATTAAAGCAAACAGAAATAGTCGAAAGAACGGTTCAGGCATTGGATCAGTTTACGATTACATCGACTGTTCAAGAAAGTTTAGGATACGGGTACGACCCTTTAAAAGATAGTGCAATACGTTTTTGTCTGCTGAAAGATTCACAAGGAAATCAGGTATTGGCAGTGCGTTTGTTTTCACTTTGGGCAGACAGTTACAGTACCGCCTTTTTATGCAGCGAACTATCCAAAGCCATCTTCGACGAAACTTCGTATGAAAAAGAAGAGAGAGAAGTGGTAGAATATCAGGATTTTTCGGCCTGGCAACAACAGTTGTTCAGTGATCCGGAAGAAGAAGGAGTTAATTTCTGGAAAAATTATCCAACAGATCTGACCAAAGACATTGTACCGTTTAAGAATCGCAATAATCAGACGTTCAGTCCTCAAAGAAAATCCATCTGCATTATTGACGGAGATGCTTATACCGAACTAAAAGCCAAAATGGTTCAGGAGGATAGTTCAGCCGAACATTTGCTATTGTCTCAGTTCGCGGCTTATCTGTCAAAATTTGACGAAGACTCCTTTACAATTGGATACCTTCCGTTTAAAAGATATTATAACGAACTTGAAAATACATTTGGTTTAGTAGCAAAAACACTTCCGGTTGGCCTGAACGAATTTGCATCACTATCTGAAAAAGAAGCCATTGCATTTATCAAAAAAACAGTTGCAGAAATTGGAATGTGGTCGGATTATTTCTATGTAAACAGAATTCATGACAAGGAAGTTACTGAAGCTACAACCTTCAACTATGTGTTTGAGTATGCAGAGCTGAATGACAATTATTCTTCAGATATTTTAAAAATAAGAGATCTGTTTAGTGTAACGGATGTTTTTGAAGTAAAGATTAACGCTGTAGATTATGGCGACAGCTTAACCATAGATTTGTATTACGATACCGCTTTTTACTCCGATGCGGCAGCAGCTTTAATGGCTTCTCAGCTTAAGGGAGTTTTTACCAATCAGAATAATGTTTTAGCAGGTCAGGCCATTATAGAGGCGTCAAATGATACGGCTAAAGAATATGCCTCTTTTGATTCTATTTTGGAAATCTTTAACGAACAGGCAGTAGTACAAGGAAATAACACGGCGCTGTCTTATGATGATGTTACTATTTCTTATAAAGAGTTAGACGAAAAATCAAATCAATTCGCTCAATATTTAATTCAGAATTGTGGCATTCAAAAAGCAGATCCTGTTGCGGTTTTACTGGATCGTTCGCCTTATTTTATGATTAGTGTTTTAGGAATTCTGAAAGCCGGAGCTTACTATATTCCAATGGACACCGCTTATCCAAAAGACCGGATTCAATTTGTTCTGGAAGATGCAGCCTGTAAACTACTTATCAGTACACCGGCTATAATTGGGGAAGAAATTTATACTGATTTAACCGTTCTTGATCCGTCTAAAGAAGAAATATTTCAAACACAGGCCGATACGGCACTATTTAATAAAGCCAATCCGGAAGATATTGCCTATTGCATTTACACTTCAGGGTCTACCGGAAATCCAAAAGGTTGTCTGATCACTCATGCCAATCTTTTAAACTATATACAATGGTCGAATGACTATTATTTTACGGATGCTGAAACAGGAAACTGGGGATTGATTACTTCTATTTCGTTTGATCTTACCATAACATCTCTTTTTACAAGTTTAACCAGAGGAAAACAATTGTGGATCGGATCGGATGAAAAATCAATTAACGAATTGCTTATAGAAAGCTTTACCAACCCGAATATTGATACTTTAAAATTAACGCCTTCACACCTTTCGTTACTGAAAGAGCTGAGTATAGATAAAACAAACGTTAAAATCATTATTTGCGGCGGTGAACAATTGACTCAGAATCAATTGCAGAATGTATGGGACATCGACAAAAATATCCGCATATTTAATGAATACGGGCCAACTGAAACGACTGTAGGCTGTATCATAAAAGAAATGACAAGCGATCAGGCTGAGGTACGCATTGGGAAACCTATTGCCAATACCACCATAACGATTGTAGATCAGCAGGGTAATCCTTGCGATATTGGAATGTACGGTGAAATTATAATTTCGGGTGCAGGAGTTGCAAAAGGATATCTAAACCGTCCGGAACTTAATGCAGAACGTTTTATCGCAACAGAAAATGGTTCATTATCCTATAAAACAGGAGACATTGCCAGATGGATGGACAATGGAGAGATCATTTACAAACAACGAAGAGACGATCAGGTCAAAGTAAGAGGTTACCGAATCGAATTAAGTGAAATCGAACAACAGCTGCTGCAGCATCCCGGGATCCAGCAGGCAGTTGTTTTAGTAGACAGTAAAAATGAGAACGAAAAAGAGATTGTTGCTTTTATTGTTTGTTCTCAAAAAGAAGAATCAAAAGAGATCAAAAGATATCTGGAACGCAAATTACCAGTGTATATGGTACCTTCTGTGATTATAGAAACTGATGCCATTCCGCTAACTGTAAATGGAAAAGTAGATAAAAAATATTTACTGACATTAAATAAAGGCCGATCATCAAGCGTAGCGTATGTGGCTCCGGTAAATGAACTTGAAACACAAATTACAGCCATTTGGCAGGAAGTACTTCAATTAGATACCGTAGGAACTGAAGATGACTTTTTTGAACTGGGAGGCCACAGTCTTAAAGCAACACAACTGATCAACCAATATCATAAAGTTTTTGAAGTAAAACTGGGGTTAAAAGAAGTATTCTCAAGTACTACCATCAAGGCACATGCTAATTTGATTGGAAACTCAGAAGTAAAAAAACACCTCTCCATACAAAAAGTTCAGGATGCCGAAGATTATCCGGTTTCAGCAGGACAACGCAGATTATGGGTGTTGAGTCAGTTTACAGGAAGTGCCGGAGTATACAACATGCCTTTTCACCTGGCTTTAAAAGGAGCGTATGACGTAAAATGTTTTTCAAAAGCAATAGAAGCTACTATAAGCAGACACGAAGCTTTGCGAACGGTATTTAAAATCAATGACGAGGGTGAGGTAAGACAGGTAGTTAAAACGACAGAGGAACTGGGGTTCCGTGTAAATTATATAGATTACACAACCGATCTGCATCAGGATACAAACGTAGCGCAGTACATCAAAGAAGACACCTATGCAGCATTTGATCTGACAAACGGACCGTTGGTAAGAGCCAGTATATTGCAGCTTTCAGATGATGATTATATCTTTTATTACAACATACATCATATTGTTTGTGACGGCTGGTCAATGAATGTTCTGGCAAAAGATGCCCTGGCACTATACGAACAGCTTCTGGAAGAGAAAGAACCTGAATTACCGGTATTAAAAATCCAGTACAGAGATTATGCAGTCTGGCAGCAGGAACAATTGCAGCAGGAACAAAACAATGTTCATAAAGAATATTGGTTAAAAACACTGACCGGAGAACTTCCTACTTTAGATCTGCCGTATCAAAAAGCAAGACCGACCGTTAAGACTTATGCGGGGAATAGCCTGAGGACTTATATTACACCGGAAGTCACAAATGGACTTAAAAAGTACGGACAAAATCAGGGAGGAAGTTTGTTTATAGGATTACTGGCCGCCTGGAATGTTTTGTTTCACAAATATACCGCCGAAAAGGATATCATTATCGGAACGCCTGTTGCAGGTAGAGAGCATGCCGATTTAAGTGATCAGATAGGTTTTTATATCAATACACTTCCGTTGCGAAATGCAGTAGATCCGGAGCAGAGTTTTGATTCTTTTTACCAAGCGGTAAAAGAAAATACCCTCTCGTCTTATGAACATCAGATGTATCCTTTCGATAATTTGGCAGACGACCTTGACCTCCGAAACGATACCAGCAGAAGTGCCGTGTTTGACGTGATGCTTATGCTACAAAACATGAGAGATGTTGCTGAAAACAAAAATCTGGATCAGACCGCTTTTTATACGATAGAAGATAAAGGGTATAAAGTATCTAAGTTCGATATGGATATTGCGTTTCAGGAACAGGGAGATTATCTCGCTTTTAACATCACTTACAATACCGACCTGTATTCACAAGAAGTTGTATCACGTATCATAAACCATTACAAACAATTGCTGGAAGTACTGGTACAAGATCCAAAGCAGCAGATAAAAAACATAGATTACCTATCGAAAGAAGAAAAACAAGAGCTTATCATTGATTTTAATGCCAATTCAGTATCCTATCCGACTGATAAAACATTAATCGATTTGTTTGTACTTCAGGCTGCCAAAACTCCTGAAAATACAGCATTATCATTTAAAAATCAAAAGTATACTTATCAGGAACTGGACCATCTTTCGAACCGTTTGGCGAATTGTTTAAGACAGGATCACCATATTGTAAAAGGAGATTTTATAGGAGTACAGTTAGAAAGAGATGCGTCTGTCATTATTTCGATTTTAGGAATTATGAAAGCGGGAGCGGTTTATATTCCGATAGACACAGCACATCCGGAATCCCGAAAAGCATACATCTATGACGATACCAACATAAAGTTACTCCTTGCAGATAAGTCTCATATAACGATCAGTGATGATTTTAAAGGGACCTTGCTTGATCTGGTTACCGATTTTGAACCGAGTAATTATAGTAAAGATTTAGAAGATGTAAAACTTACAACGGATGATTTAGCCTATATCATTTATACTTCGGGCTCTACCGGAAATCCTAAAGGAGTAATGATTGAGCATAAAGGGATTGTAAACACCATTTTCGCTCAAATCGAACTTTTCGATATTACCAATAATGATAATGGATTGCAGTTTGCTTCATTTTCATTTGATGCTTCAATATCCGAAATATTCACAGCACTTTTATCAGGAGCTTGTTTATCTGTAATCGACAGAGAACACCGTGAGGATCCAAAAATGCTGGAAAAATACATTATCGAAAACAAAATCGCTGTAGCGACAATACCGCCTTCTTATTTGAGTCTGATGGATGTAAATTCTTTAAGAAGATTAAAAACTTTAATCACAGCAGGTGAAGCTCCTGTTTATAGTAAGGTAAAAGAATATTTGGAGTTAGGGAATTATTATAACGCCTATGGTCCTACAGAAACCAGTATTTGTTCTGCAATGTATGGCTTGCTTAAAGGAGAGGATTTACCATTAGGAAATATACCAATAGGAAAACCGATTGCCAATACCCAAACCTTTATTCTGGACAAGGATCACAAAATAGTACCTGTTGGAGTTATTGGAGAAATATGCATAGGAGGAGCCGGATTGGCCAAAGGTTATTTAAACAGACCGGAACTTACAGCAGAGAAATTTATTGAACATCCGTATGCAGAGAACGAACGTCTTTACAAAACAGGAGATTTAGGAAAATGGCTGCCGGACGGTACTATCGAATTTTTGGGAAGAAAAGACGACCAGGTTAAAATTTCAGGATATCGAATTGAACTCGGAGAAGTAGAGCAAGCTTTGCTGGCTCACAATCAAATTGACGAAGCTGTTGTAATGGTAGAGATCAATCAGTTTAATATCAAAAGTTTAATTGCCTATATAGTGGTATCCGATGATACATTGTCGTTAGAGCAGCTAAGAGGATTCCTGAAAAACTTAATTCCGCATTATAGCATTCCTTCAGAGTTTATAGCCTTAAAACAGCTGCCGATCACCATAAACGGAAAGATCGATAAAAAAGAACTGGGGAATACACCTGGAATTAAAATAGCCAGCGAAAAACAATACGTAGCACCCGAAACAGAGAAAGAAAAACTGATTACCGGAATCATTGCAGAAGTATTGGGGAAAGAGGCAGGAAGAGTAAGTCTGCAGGACAATTTCTTTGATCTGGGAGCCAATTCCATAAAGATTGTCAAGATACTTAACGAAATCAATAAGCAATTAGGGCTTGATATTAAAGTCGTATCCTTATTTGAAAACCCTAATGTAGAGGAGTTTCTTCAATACTTAAATGCTGTTGATTCACAGGAAAAACAAACCGAACAAGTTCCGGAAGATATATCAGAAGCTCTGGATGAATTTATAAACTTAATGTAATACGATGCAATTTAATTACTATGGAAAATAATATTAGAAAAAAAGATATTGCTATTGTTGGAATTTCAGGTAAATATCCCAAGTCAGATAATATTAATGAGTTCTGGAAACATTTAATGAACGGAGAAGAATTAGTTCATTTTTACAGCGATGATGAGTTAAGAGCGGCGGGAGTAACGGAAAAAGAACTTGCTAATCCGGATTTGATAAAAGCACAGGCTTCTCTGGAAGACCCTAATAGTTTTGATTATTCTTTTTTTGGATACACCAGACAAGAAGCAATGTCAATGGACCCTCAGGTACGTATGATGCACGAACTGGTTTGGCTTGGTCTGGAAGATGCCGGATACAATCCTAAAACATACAAAGATAAAATCGGATTGTACTTGTCTGCTTCAGATAATATGAACTGGAGAGCCTATACGATGATCACCAATAACGATAATGTAAATTCATTTTACCTGAATCAGATCTCCAATAAAAACTTCATCAGTACTCTGATCTCTTACAATATGAACCTTAGAGGTCCCAGTTATTATGTAGATACAGCCTGTTCAAGTTCATTGGTCGGAATTCACCAGGCCTGTCGTTCTTTATTGATGAGAGAATGTTCTATTGCAATTGCCGGAGGAGTAAGAGTATATTCAAAAGTATACAAAGGCCACCAGTATCAGGAAGGAATGACCAATTCTAAAGACGGTCACTGCAAAGCTTTTGATGAAGATTCGTCCGGTATTGTATCCGGAGAAGGAGCCGGAGTAGCCGTTCTAAAAAGACTGGAAGACGCCATAGCCGATAAAGATCAGATTTATGCCGTGATACGTGCCTCAGTAGTAAACAATGATGGAAACCGAAAAGTAGGGTATACAGCTCCAAGTATCAGTGGTCAGTACGAATGCATCAAACAGGCACAGCAGATTGCAGATGCAACACCAGAATCGATAACTTATATTGAAGCACATGGTACCGGTACAAAATTGGGCGATCCTATAGAAGTAGAAGCTCTTAATAAATCTTTTGAATACAATACCAATCACCACTGCGCTTTAGGATCTGTAAAAACTAATATTGGGCATCTGGACAGTGCAGCAGGAATTACAGGATTTCTTAAAACAACACTGGCATTAAAAAATAAAATGCTTCCGCCGTCTTTACATTTTAAAAATCCAAACCCGGAAATTAATTTTAAATCCGGACCTTTTAAAGTACAGACAGAATTAGCGGCCTGGACATCGAAAGACAACCAGCCTTTAAGAGCCGGTGTCAGCAGCTTTGGAATAGGCGGAAATAATGCCCATGTAATTTTACAGGAAGCACCGGTGAAGGAAGAAACCGCTGAAAACAATTCTTATAAGTTATTGCGTTTTTCTGCACAATCTGTAGGAGCCTTAAATGCCTATCAGGAAAGGTTAACTTCGTTTCTTGAAGAAAATGAAAAAGATAATTTTCAGGATATGGCCTATACTTTGCAGGTCGGCAGAAATCAGTTTAAGTACAATCGTTTTCTGGTAAGCAACTCCAGAGAAAATGCCATTGAAACTTTAAAAGATCCTTTAAGTAAGTCCGTTTATTCCGGTAAACTAAGTCAAAAGAGAAAGATCGTTTTCATGTGTACAGGATCCGGAGCACAATACCTCAACATGGGTAAAAATCTTTATGAGAAGGAACCTTATTTTAAAGAGCTCATAGACAAAGGATTTTCGATTATCAAAGCGTTAACCGGAGTAGATGTTACCAAGGTTTTGTATGAAGAAAATTCAGCTGCGGAAAAAAATACAGACATTAATAAAAATGAATTCACGCAGCCTATCGTATTTGTTTTTGAATACGCTTTAGCCAAATTAATGATGCGTTGGGGAATCACTCCCGACAAATTAATAGGACACAGTACAGGAGAATATGTTGCGGCTTGTTTAAGCGAAGTATTTTCTTTTGAAACCGGTGTAAAATTGGTGGCTAAACGTGCTTTATTGATGAACAAGACGCCGGGAGGAAGCATGTTAAGTGTATCGCTTTCTGAAGAAAAAATAAAAACCTACCTAAATGATCAGGTGAGTCTGGCAGTGGTTAATTCTCCGGAATCTTGTGTTTTATCTGGTACCGATGCTGCTATCGATGCACTAATAGAAATATTGGAGACCGAAGAAATTTTATGTTCAAAACTAAGAATTTCATTAGGAGGGCATTCCTTTTTAATGGATTCAGTGCTGGATGAATTTAGAGAGGAGTTAGAAAAAGTCGAATTCTCAACACCTAAGATTCCTTTCGTATCCAATCTTACAGGACAACTGATCAGTTCAGAAGAAGCGGTATCAACGCAATATTGGGTTGATCATTTGCGTCATACGGTACGATTCTCAGACGGATTAGCCACATTGTTAAAAGAATCGGATAGCATTTTTATTGAAGTCGGACCAGGAAATACCTTGACCACTTTGTTTCAACAGCAACAGCACAATGAAACTTCCAATAATACCGCTATAAATCTGGTCAGACATCCAAAACAGGAAATTAATGATCAGGAGCATCTTTGTCAAAAATTAGGGGAATTGTGGATGAATGGTATCGATATTAACTGGGAAACTTACTACGGAGAGCAAAAACCATACAGAGTGTCAATGCCGGGTTATGTATTTAATAAAACAAAACTGCCTGTAAAAGTAAATCCATTCGCGTTTCTCAATTTTTCAGGATCAGAAGAGGGCGCTATTGCCACACCTCTCACCACAGAACACTATGATGACAGTGAAGCCTTTCAGGATGATTTAGAGGATAATGCGGTGTCTTTTGTAAACTATGTACCACCATCAAATGAAACCGAGGAAAAGCTTGTTGAAATGTGGAAATCATTTTTTAGTAAAGATGAAATTGGAGTTTTACATGATTTCTTTGCCTTAGGAGGCAATTCTTTAAAAGGCGTTACCATGCTTAAACTGATTCAGAAACGATTTGACATCGAAATCAAGATTAAAGATTTCTACCAAAAATCGACCATCAAAGAATTGGCCGCAGAGATTGATATGGGATTAAAGCTTGTGACACTTCAGGAAGAGAGTACCTATAAATCGGTAATGACAATCTAAAAAAAACACCTGACTTTTCTTTTGTACGAACCAAAACAAAAGAAGATTGAAACACATTATTACTTGTAAACAAACATCATGTAAAACCAAAAACGAAATGAAATGGTCAATTTATTAAATGAGATATATGAAAATAATATTACAATATCATTAGAAGGTACAGATCTTAAACTTGGTTTTAAGAATGACATTATAGATGAGGTGCTTATTCAAAAGATAAAAGAAAACAAACAGGAAATTGTCTCCTATCTTACCAAATACTCGTCTGTAAACAAACACAACAGTATTCCGAAAGCAGAGAAACAAAACAGCTACGAAGTTTCGTCAAGCCAGCTTAGAATGTTATCTTCTATACTTTTAGATACAGAAGCAAAAGGATTCAATTATGCCGTTCCAAATTCGGTTTATCTCAAACAGGATATAAATGTTGCAAACTTTAAACGTGCAGTATTAAGCACCATAGAACGACATGAGTCATTGCGTACCGTTTTCAGAATTAGTGAAGAGGGAGAAATCAGACAGCATATTCTGGAAAAAGACGAAATAGATTTTACAATTGAGTTTTTTGACTTTAGAAATTCAAATAAAGGGAAAGAAGATGTAAAAAACTTCACCAGAGAAGATGTAAACGAACCATTTGATATTCAGAATGGTCCTTTGATCAGAGTGTATTTATTTCAATTAGCAGAAAGTGAATTTATCTTTTACTGCAACATACATCACGTGATAAGCGATTCCTGGTCTCTTGAAATACTGTTTAAAGACATTTTTGCTTTTTATACCTCATTTTCACTGGGACTTCCTCATGAACTTCCGGAACTGAATGTTCAGTACAAAGACTATGCGGTTTGGCAAAATGAACAGCTTGCCGGTGGTTTCTTTAAAAATCAGGAAGCTTATTTTAAAGACACATTTTCCGGAGAATTACCCATAATTAACTTTACAAATAATAAAAGCAGACCGGCCGTTAAAACAGTCAATGGTTTTGCTCTTAAAAGTTACCTTTCGAAACAAACAACAGCAGAATTTAAAAAGCTTTGTTCAGATAAAAAAGGAAGTATATTTATGGGATTGCTTGCCGTGTGGAATGTACTGGTTTATAAATACACCAATAGCAGGGATATTATTATAGGTACGGCAGTTGGCGGACGTGACCATGCCGATTTAAAAGGACAGATAGGATGTTATATCAATTCCCTGCCACTGCGCAATCAGATCGATCCGGAACAGACATTCAGTACGTTTTTTGACACCGTAAAAGAAAATACATTATCAGCCTTAGACTGTCAGTTCTATCCTTTTGATCATGTACTGAAACTTATCAACTATAATAAAAACATGTCAAGATCACCTCTGTTTGATGTGATGATTCTATTGCAGAATGCGATTGATAACAGCCATCAATTCAAGGTAGATGAAAGTCAGATTGACACCATAAAACAGTTGGGAGAAACTTCAGTACTGACAGATTTAGACATCAATTTTATGGAAGAAGGAGAGCATTTATGCTGCCATCTGGTGTACAATACAGACGTTTTTGAAGCTGAATTTGTAGCAGGTTTGATGACACATTTCAAACAATTACTGGAGAAAATTGTTTTACAGTCCGATATTCCTCTTCAGGAAATTGATTACCTGTCTGCTGAAGAAAGAAAAGAACTGGTACTGGATTTTAACGACATTACACTGGACTATTCTAAAGACGAAACCTTATTGTCATTATTTGAAAAACAAGTAAAACAAACTCCGGAGGGAGTGGCTCTTGTGGCGGGTAAAAATAACTTTACCTATGCCGCTTTAGATAAGGCTTCTGATGATCTGGCACGTTACATTCAGGCACATTATAAAATTCAAAAAGGAAAACTCATCGGAATACAGTTAGACCGTAATGAATGGAATATCATTGCTATACTTGCGATCTTAAAACAGGGCTGTGCTTATGTTCCGATTGCTCCTGAAATGCCTAATCAGGTAAAAGAGCATATCATTTCTGATACACAGTTGGAATTGCTCATTACCACAACTTCCTATATGTTTGATCTGGAATTTTACACCGGAGCTTTAATAGCAGTAGATTTAGGTTTTGATGTAAGTGACTGCGATTCGATAGCAATTGAGGTAACCCCTTCTGATCTGGCGTATGTAATTTATACTTCGGGATCAACAGGACTTCCAAAAGGAGTGATGATTGAACACGGTCAGATCGTAAATACCATCCTTTCGCAAATCGATTATTTTAAACTGAATGAGAGCAACAAAGGATTGCAGTTTGCACCCTTCTCTTTTGATGCGTCGGTATGGGAAACATTTATGATTCTTTTATCAGGAGGAAGTCTTTATATGGCAAATGATGAACAGCGAAAAGATGCCAATACCCTTACTGCTTTCATAAAAGAAAATAAAATTAATATTGCGACATTACCGCCTTCTTATATTGCCCTGGTCGACATAGATGATTTAAAGACATTAGAAACACTCATCACAGCAGGAGAGGCGCCGGATTATGAAATCATGAAACCATATTTTAAATACGGAACCTATTACAATGCTTATGGTCCAACAGAAGCCAGTGTTTGTGGAACTGTTTTTAAAATGCCCGAAAGCAATACAGAGGCCTACCGTAATATTCCAATTGGAAAACCAATTTCGAATGCTAAAATACATATCCTGGATCACCACAACAATCTGGTTCCGGTAGGAGTAGTAGGAGAAATATGTATCGGAGGGACAGGAGTTGCGAGAGGATACTTAAACCGCGAAGAATTAACAAACAATAAGTTTATTAAAAATCCTTTTGCTGAGAAAGGGAATCTGTACCGAACAGGAGATTTAGGCAAGTGGACAAAAGAAGGGAATATCATCTACGAAGGGCGTAACGATGAACAAGTAAAAATAAGAGGCTATCGCATCGAACTTTCTGCCATAGAACAACAGCTGTTAACCGACGATCAGATACTCGAAGCTGTTGTGGGTGTGGAAGAAGGATATGAAGGAGCAAAGGAGCTTGTAGCTTATATTGTGGCATCGGAAACCATCAATCCCGGAAACATAAGATCTTTCCTTTCCAAAATTCTTCCTGAATATATGATTCCTCAAAAGTATGTGCAGCTCGAACAGATGCCGCTTACAATTAACGGAAAAATCGATAAAAAGGCATTGCCTGCACTGCATAGTAATGCGGTACTTGACGATAATCATACCTTTGTGGCCGCCACAACGTTTGAAGAAAAATTATTGGTAAGTGTTTGGGAAGAAGTGTTAAAGAAAGAAGGTATCGGAATTAAGGACAATTTCTTTACCGTTGGGGGAGATTCCATTAAATCGATTCAGATTGTCTCCAAACTCAAACAACACGGATTTGCACTTAAAGCAGGAGATATCATATCAAAGCCTAAACTGGAAGACCTTGTACCATTATTACAAAAGAACGATCAGATACTCGATCAGTCAGAAGTGACAGGAGAAGTGATTTTGACTCCTATTCAGGAATTTTTCTTCAGTAAAGTGAGAAACAAAATTTTTAATGCACCTGAGTATTACAATCACACTGTTTTACTTCAGACTCAGGATGAGGTTGATCCGCAGGTTTTAGAATCATGTATCGATCAGCTGGTACAACACCATGATGTACTGAGAATGGCTTTTCCGGAAGAAAATAATACCAGAAAGCAATACAATAAAAGCAGTACAGAAGAAAGTTATACCATCCATTTTTACGATTTAAGGGAAGATGAGGATCATCTGACGACGATCAGAAATACCGGAATAGCATTACAGTCTTCTTTTAATCTGGCAACAGGACCTTTGGTAAGAATCGCTCATTTTAGATTAAAGGATGGTGATCGTATCGCTTTTATTATTCATCACTTAGTGGTAGATGGAGTTTCCTGGAGGATTTTATTACAGGATTTTGCCGATTTGTATGCGAATAGTAAAGACGGAAACGAATATAAGCTTCCTTATAAAACCACTTCTTATCAAACCTGGGCAAAAGAGTTGAAAGCACATGCACAAGAGCTAAAAACAACCGAAGAACTTTCTTATTGGCAGGAAATATGCAGGCAGCGCGGTACCCCTTTATGCGAGTTGAAAGAAAATGAAGCTTACAAACTCAATTGCGATACCACCACCGCAATGGTTTTAGATAAAGAAACCACAACGCTTTTGCAGACCTCAGCGCATGCTTTGCTGAACACACAAATCGATGATATCATTTTAACCTGTCTTGGACTGGCTATTAAAGATACCCTGCATAAAGACAAAGTGACCGTACAGATGGAAGGTCACGGAAGAGAAGAAATCATTGATACCGTAGACATAAGCCGCACTGTAGGATACTTTACATCGTTTTATCCTTTTGTATTAAATGTATCAAAGCATGATGCATTGGAAAATTTAGTTAAAGTAAAAGAAGACTTGTTGAAAATTCCGAACAAAGGTATAGGATACAGTGTCTTACATTTTCTAAATGACGACGTTGACCTCGGTACTACCTTTGATTTGGAGTACAATTACCTGGGTGATTTTGGATATGAGGTTTCATCAGAAAATGATTCGGTGTTCAGGTATGGAAGGGAAAGTATCGGTGGAAATTCAAGTGCAGCCAATCATAATAATCTTGGATTTAGTGTTGTAGGGATGATCTCACTCGGAGAACTCAAAATGAACATAGGCTATTCTTCTTTGTTATTTGAAAAAGAAACAATGGATGAATTGTCCAGTGCCTTTAAAAATCATTTGGTTACGCTGGTAAATCATTTAAACTTATTAAGCGAAAGTCAGGCACATCAGAACGAGGATGTTGAAATCAATACAGCAGCAGATTTTCAGATCACGCCAAATCAGAATTTTATACTTAGTAAGACCATGTCTCAGGGGATTATAGGTCCAATAGTCGCTTCTAAATTTGATTCAGAAGAAGATTTCTTAAAAAGGTTTAAATCGTTTATGGAGCTGTTCCCAATTTTGAGAACTCAGTTTTATAAAGAAGATGAACTTGTAAAACAGCGCATGCTGCCTTCTTCAGAAGTCCCAATTGAAGTTTATTATGAAACAAAAGTAAACAAAGAACAGGTTACAGCTTTATTGTCTAAGCCTTTTGATGTAATAGAGGGAGCACTAGTAAAAGTACTTTTGATACAGGAGGCAAATAATGTGTCAGATCAAAACTCTTATGTTTTTATAAGCATACATCACGCACTAACAGATGCTTTTACCAACATGATTTTGCTTAAAAACCTGAGAGCTTATTTTAACGATCAACCTTTAGAAATCAATCATACTTTGTATTATGAGTTTGCGGCCTGGCAAAAATCATATTTGCACTCGGCAGAAGCAAATGAGCATAGAAAATACTGGCTGGAAACCTTAAAAGATGTTGTGCGAAAAGAGCAGACAGAGGAAGCCCCTGCTGGATTGATCGACTGTGTACAGCAAACGGCCACGATAACAGCCGATGATTTTGCAACACTTTCGAAAATCATAAATGCAACCGGTCTGACTCCTTCGGCTTTCTTTACAGCGTTACATCAGTTAATACTTAGTAAACATACTGACAAAGCTTTGCAGCTGATTTTGGTACAGGCAAGAGAATTAGGAACTAATGATATCGAAAGCCATAAAGTGTTGGGGGTTGTAAATAATTTTCTGCCTTTACCGGTTTTGAATCCTTCAAAAACCACAAAAGACAGGTACGTAAAAGAAGTTTACAGTCTCTATATGGAAACACTTATGCATCAACAGATTCCTTATGAGGTGATCTGCGAAGATGTAGAGCGTATTTATGAGGTTTCGGTAAAAAGTGAAATAGGAGGTATGCTAAATTTTATTAGCAGTGAAAGCGAAAAACAGTTGGATGCCACTGTGGCCGAAAACAGCAAAAAGCACTCGGTCAATGATTTTACTCAGGGTATAGACTTAATCTGCAGCAGCTATCCAAACGCAGTTGAAATAAGCATGTCCTGCTCCTTAGAAAAATACAAGACATTATTCTCTGAAGATTTTAATTTTAAAAATTACCTGTTTGAACTTGCACAGGAATTAATCTAAGAAGATTTAGAAACAAACGCAATACTTTTTGCTCAGCGCGAATAGGTAAAGAATACCTCTGAAATTAGGGTAAGTCTTTATACTATTCCCGGCTGCTTTATGCACATTTTTAATCAAATAACAACAATAATTAATTAAATAAAACCGGAAAAAAAATGGAAATTCAAAATGAAGATTTAGTATACATTAAAAGGAATTTGGCTATTGAACCTTTAGTAGACAACTGGTATGCATGGCCTCACTTAATATCACCGGCTACGGCAGCAATGAACATTAAGGACAGACATTTGAAAATTATGACTTCTTATGTTCAGAATCCGATGATTCACGCGGCAGCAGTTAAAACCCCTAAAATGTTAGGCGGACCTTTCATCGATTATGATGGAAAAAGAGTAGATGAAATCAAAGGACTTATTGATAACACCAAAGAACAATGTGCAGCTCTTCTGAAATTAAGAGAAGATGTATTCGCTCTTAACGACATGCTTAAAAAAGAGGCAAAAGGATATGCACTTATAGAATTATATAACAAAGTACCGGAGAGTTTACAAGGTCTTGTAGAATTGGTATATGATATCAATAACAATCCGTCATTTCGCTTTTTTGAATCCTTATTGTATGAAACAGAGTTTTACAATGAGTCGCTTCAAAGTTTCAATTTATTTTTAGTACATGACGATGATTCAAGATCATTTGTACTAAGCACACCAAAATTGCCGGGAGAAGATATTTTAAGAGTAAACTTGCCTTTGAAAAGCGAGAAAATAGATCAGCTTTTCGAAATGGAAGACCATCCGAAAACGTTTGGAGAAATTGCCAGAATATTTGAAATTGAGGCAGAAGACCTTCCTTTGTTTAAATCGTTTTTCACAAAAGAAAAATCTAAAAAATACGAGCGTTACAGTGGAGACGGTGTTCTAACAAGATATTTTGGACATGCCTGTATTCTTACCGAAACCAAAAGTACAACAATCCTTGCGGATCCTCTGGTTAGTTACGGTTACGAATCGGATATATCACGTTATTCTTATGATGATTTGCCGGAATCTATCGATTATGTATTGGTAACACACAATCACCAGGATCATATTCTTTTCGAAACCTTGTTGAGACTTCGACGTAAGATCAAAAACATCATAGTTCCAAAAAGCAACGGAGGTTTCCTTCAGGATCCAAACCTGAAATTAATGTTTGAAAGAATAGGATTCAAAAACATTATAGAGCTGGGAGAAATGGAAACCATTCATTTTGACGATTGTTCTATTACAGGATTACCATTTGTGGGAGAACATTGTGATTTGGATGTAAGAAGTAAATTATGTCACCATGTTGCCTATAAAGACGGATTAAAAATATTGTTTGCGGCAGATTCCTGCAACGTATCCCCAAAACTATACGAGCGTATTCACAAGGTAATGGGAGACATCAATGTTATTTTCTTAGGAATGGAATGCGAAGGAGCACCATTGTCCTGGTTATATGGCCCTCTGATGCCGGAAACTTTAGCACGAGATAAAGACGAATCCAGACGATTGGCCGGCTGTAATTTTGAACAGGCTAAAGCAATGGTAGATGTTTTTAAACCTAGTGAAGTATTTGTATATGCAATGGGAATGGAACCTTGGCTTAAATACATCAGTTCAATAAAATACACCGATGAATCTATTCCAATTGTAGAGTCAAACAAACTGTTAGAATATTGTCTTGCCAATGATATAGATCCGGAAAGACTTTATGGAGAGAAAATTATCGAATACAAAAATGATCTTGTCCTGAGTTAAAAATCAGGAAAGCTTAATAAAAGCTCTTAAATCAACAAACCAAATAATAATTAATATCATGATAAAATCAATATTCATATATGCACTAGTATTGTTATGTATGTGTTCTGTATCTGCCCAATCTTTGACCCAAGTATCAGGAACAATAACAGGAGAAGACCCAAATGAAAAGTTGGCTTATGCTTCAGTTATCATAAAAAAGGATGCATCAATTGTCGAAACGGTGATTACCAATGATAAAGGAGATTTTAAAGTTGAAGGGATGAAAATAGGGAAGTACACCGTTGAATTTCAATTTCTTAGCTTTGAAACTACTACAATGGCACTAGATGTAGACGGTTCTAAATCCCATATTAATCTTGGAACGATTAAATTGAAGTCAAATGTAACCTCTCTAAACGAAGTTGTTGTTACCGCTGAGACTTCTCAGTTGGCATTAAAACTGGATAAAAAAGTATTTGATGTAGGTAAAGATCTGATTTCAAAAGGAGGATCTGCAACACAGGTACTCGACAATGTACCCTCAGTTAGAGTAGACCCTTCGGGTTCTGTCAGTCTGAGAGGCAATAATAATGTGCTTATTCTTATTAACGGAAGAAAATCGGGACTAACATCGATTCAGGGATTGGAACAAATTCCGGCAGAATCTATAAAATCGATCGAGCTTATTACCAATCCTTCGTCACGTTATGATGCAGCCGGATCAGCCGGAATTATCAATATTATTCTAAAAAAGAACAATAAGCAAGACCTGAGCGGGAGTATGACCCTTTCAACCGGAGTACCAGCAGATCACAGAATATTGGGAAGCCTTAATTACAAAAAAGGAAAATTTAATTTGTTTTCTAATTTTGGAGTTCGTTATTCCGATTACGTTGGACTTAACACCAGAGATCAGGTGACTACTGCAGACGGAAAGAATCTTTTCTTAAGCCAGCGCGAAGATCAGGACAGACATGATGATGGTGGATTGGTATATTTGGGACTTGATTATGCTATAAATGACGACAATTCGATTACAGCAGCATTTTACCGAAATCAGACCAAAGATAAAGATACCAATACTTTTAACTATTATCTTTCAGGAGACGGAGTTGGTAATTCACACATTCAAACCATCGCTGATTCACAGGAAAAGAGAAGTTACAATCAGTTGGAATTTAACTATACCAAAACGTTCAAAAAACCGGGCAGGAAATTTACAATAGACGCTCAGTATGATTTTTGGAATAGTACAAAAGACTTTAACATTGAGAGAAGAACGATTACACCTAACAACGGAGACCGTTCTCTTATCGATACAAAATCCAACAGAGGAAATGATGATATTGTAATCCAATCTGATTTTGTAACCCCTTTAAGCGAAACTGCAAATCTTGAAGCAGGAGTAAAAGTCGAACACAGATTAATTACTACAGACTTTGCCGCTGATGAAGAGGTTAACGGAACTTTAAAACCAATAGATGGTTTTAATAATGGATTAGACTACAAAGAACAAATTCTTGGGGCATATGTCCAGTATGGAAATAAGATAAACAAATTCAGTTACCAGTTAGGCTTAAGAACAGAGTATACCAGTATCGAAATTAAAGATCAAAACACAAGAAATATTCTTATCGATAGTACCTATACAAGACTATTTCCATCTGTAAATTTAAGCTATGCCCTTTCCGACAAAACAACAGCTCAGTTAAATTACAGCCAGCGTATCAACAGGCCTAATTTATTTCAGTTAAACCCTTTTCCGGAACTTCAGGATTTTAACTCCCGTATTTTTGGAAACATCAGACTTGTACCTTCTATAACAGATGGTATTGAATTAGGTCTTTTAAGCAAAACAAAAAAATGGGTACTTAATCCGTCTGTGTATTACTCTAAAACCCAAAACAACTTTCAATATTTTACATCGCAAAATTCAGACGATGTTTTTGAAACCGTTTTAATCAATCTTGATGAAGAATCGCGATTTGGAGTAGAGCTTTCAGCACAGTATGCTCCGGCAAAATGGCTGTCTTTAAATGCAGTAATTAATGCCTATAGTTTTGACCAGAAAGGAAGTGTGGGAACCACGAATCTGGATTATTCTAATGAAACCTGGACTGCAACTTTATTAGGTCAGGTTAAGTTTCCTAAAAACTTCACATTACAAAGTAAATTCGAATATCAGGCACCTGTAAGTGATGCTCAGACAAGAACCAAGTCATTTTACTATCTGAATATGGCTTTAGGAAAGTCGCTGTTTAATAATAATGCAACATTAACACTGGGAGTAAGTAATATTTTTAATACCCGAAAAACAAGAGAAACAACCGTTGGAAGTGATTTTGTTGTAAACCAGATGACCAATTTTAATGCAGCGAGATGGAACCTTAATTTCAACTATAGATTTAATAAAGCTAAAAGTAGAAAAGAGCATAAAAGTAACAGAGAATAACGCCCTTACCATTGCTACATCTTAAAAAAAACAAACTATGTATTCAAATCAAAAAATACAGATATTTTTACTGCATTTTGCAGGAGGAAGTTGCTACTCTTTTGATTTTCTAAAGAACTATATTCAGAATAGTTTTGAATATCATGCCTTAGAACTTCCGGGTAGAGGAAAAAGAAATCTCGAAAGACATCTTCATAAAAAGACAGATGCCGTAGATGATTATGTATCTCAAATTAAAAGATTGAGAAATAGTAACCAACCCTATATTATCTATGGTCATAGTATGGGGGCAACTTTAGGATTGTCGGTTACAAAAAAAATGGAAGAACAGCTGGATTCGCCCCATATATTAATTGTTTCAGGTAATCCGGGGCCAGGTGCTTCTTATAATGATAAAGTGAGGCACTCCTTAGCTGATTCTGAATTTAAAGAAGAACTGAGATCCCTGGGAGGAGTTCCGGAAGAGATACTCGAAGATGAAGATCTTTACAATTATTTCAGTCCTATCATGAGAGCCGATTTTGAAATTTTAGAAAAAAATAAACTTTCTGAAGTAGGTCTTGTAATTAACACTCCAATTTATGCCGTGATGGGAGATCAGGAAGAAACATCCAAAGACATTCAGAATTGGGAACTATATACCAGTGGAAAATTTGACTATCAGGTACTGCCCGGAAATCATTTCTTTATTCACAATCAGGTAAAAACATTGGCAAAAATTATTAGTGAATGTGCTGCTTATTCAGCAGTGTGTACCTAACAGAAAAAAGATAAAAGCCATCTGATAAGTGTGTATTTGCAGTTTTAAAATATACACTTATTGCTCTGTTTTCGCGAAAGCAAAATCATCCCACCGGAAACTAAATCAGTAAAATAGAAACTCCTGCGTAGTGGGGCCGGGGACTATTTACAATTTTATTAAAAAACAGCTATGAAAAACAATATATCAGAAATTAGCGACTTTAAACTCATACCTTTAAGACCCTTGATAGGATACTCTTTACTGGCTATAGTTTCAGGATTGTCGGGATTTGCATTTATCACCATAATTAATAAAATTATAAGCAATTCTATAACCTCAACCGAAACAGTATCCATGCAAAATTATCTGTACCTTTTTGCAGGAACCATTGTTGTATTTTTTGTTTCGCGCAGATGGTTGTCGGAAGGGATTATTCGATTGTCACAAAAAATATACTGGGACATTAGAAAAGATGTAATAAAATTGATTCTTAAAGCACCTTACAGAAAACTTCAGGAATACAAAGAGGAAGTATATACAACATTGGCGACAGACGTAAATCATATTTCAAATGCTTCCTTAATGATTATTACCTTTTTTTCTTCGATTATTCTAATACTTGCTTGTTTGGTTTATATGGCCTTTTTGTCTTTAAAACTATTCGCAGTCAGTCTTGCTGTTATTGCGATAGGAGTATGCATATATACACTAAGGGCAAAAACCAGTAATCGACAAATAAAAGAAGTGCGAGAATTGGAAAAAGTATTTATCGGAATTTTTAACAGCATTCTCAACGGAGCTAAAGAAATTAATATCAACAGCGATAAAGGAACTCAGATTTACGATCAGAAAGTAATAAAAATTGCCACAACCGGAGAAGATAAATATGTTACGGCACTTTTAAAATATCTAAATAGCGAAATAATAAGTCAGTTATTATTTTATAGCCTTATTACATTTATTCTGGTGTTTGCAGGACCAGTATTTCAAACGCCTATAGCAATCAAAATAAGTTTCATCTTTGTTTTATTGTATTTAATGGGACCAATTGTAAGTGTAATGTCTATTATTCCGGTAATGAACAGAGCCTTAGTATCCCTGAAAAAAATGGAAAAACTAAAAAAAGAACTTACCGAACTTGAAAAATTGAAAGAGGTTGATGATAAAGAAGAATACAAAGACTTTTCAAATTTAAAAATACGAAACTATGCCTTTTCTTTTGGAGAAAATCAATTCTCAGTCGGGCCAATTAACTTTGACATTAAAAGAAACGAGATTGTCTTTGTATACGGAGGTAACGGAGAAGGAAAAACAACTTTTATTAATACCGTCTTAAATCTCTACGATTTAGATAATGGGGAAGCTTATATCGATGGAGAATTAGTTCCGCTAAAAGAATTAGAGAAAATAAAAAACCTTTTTGCTCCCGTTTTTAGTGATTTTTATTTGTTTGATGAATTCTACGGAATAACAAATGTGGATTATGATAAAATAAATAAATATTTGAAATTATTTGAGTTAGAAGGAAAAGTGCACATAAAAGACGGTTATTTTTCGACCACTCACTTGTCTACCGGACAACGTAAACGAATCGCTTTAATCAATACACTTTTAGAAGACAGACCTATAATTGTACTGGACGAGTGGGCTGCAGATCAGGATCCGCATTTCAGACATAAATTTTATACCGAAATTATTGCCACACTGGTTCGCGATGAGGATAAAACAATCATAGCCATCACACACGATGACAAATATTACAATACTGCAGATACTTTACTTAAAATGGAGTATGGTAAATTAGAAAAAACAAACATTTCTGAACTTGCCGAAATCTTTTAGAACAGTTTAAAATAACCTAATAATTTCCTTTTTGGCCCCGTACAGCTCTCTTTTTATTTTCCGGTAAAGAGAGAGGGGCCTTATATGCTTTACAAAATGAAAAAATTAGGAACAGACCCACTAAACGTATAAAATCTATTATCTAAAGATATAATCTTGAAAAAAATGAAAAGAAACAAAACAATCAAAGTAGTGCTTTTTGTGTTATTGTCCCTAGTTTGGATATTTATCACAACCTTTAATTTGGGTCCATTTGGCTCCCTGGGAAAATTAACAACCTATAAAACAGGTCTGTTATCTGTGCCTTTACAAAGTGATGGAATTCAAAAGATAAAAAGTGATCAAAAATTAGACATTTATGTAGACAATGTTGGAATTCCGCATATTTATGGAGCTACAAAAACAGCAGCGGCTTACGGACTGGGGTACATGCATGCAAAAGACAGGTACTTTCAGATGGAGATGATCTCAAGAATCGTACAGGGAAGATTATCAGAATTTTTATGGTCCGGAACCTTAAAATCAGACAAATTCTGGAAGCCATATGAGTTTGAAAGAAAATCAGAAGAAATACTGGCAACCTACAAAAAAGAGAACCCGGAATTTTATGCTTATTTACAAGCTTATTCTGATGGGGTAAATGCTTACTTAAACAATAACGAGAATACAGATCCTTTGTATAAAGCGTTAGGCACAGCACCAAGAAAATGGAAAACCGAGTATTCATTGCTTTTCACTTGGTATATGAGTTATACACTGACTTATTTTGATCACCATATTGATCAGCAGGAAATTTTGGAGAAACTACCGGGTCAGGAGATCACTTATTTTTATCCTTTACAGCCAAAAGGTATAAACACCATTTTGCCTTCCGGTTTACTACCTTCTACTACTAATCTGCCTCATTTAGGAGCTCATTCTTTGGAGACAGCCTCAGTAGAGAACGCTCAAAAAGAACCGTCGTTATTTGATCTGGGAGCAAAATTGATGACCAATCATAAGTTCTATCAGGGTGTAGGAAGTAACAACTGGGTGGTAAACAACACCAAAACAAAAAGTAAAAATAATATTCTGGCAAATGACCCTCACCTGTATTTGACGCTTCCGGAAGCTTTTTATGAAGCTCACATTGTAACCGGAAGTTTTAAAGCATATGGTTTCACAATTCCTGGTGTTCCGGTTATAGCGAGCGGTCACAATGATAAAATTTCGTGGGGAATTACCAATGGTGAATGGGATCTGGTAGACAGATACAAACTTCAGGTAAAAAATGACAGTCTGTATTTATATGAAGGGAAATGGATTCCTTTCCAGATTAAAAATTATACGATCAAAGTAAAAGGAAAACCTGATTTTATAGAAAAGTACAGAAGTACGGTACATGGAAAAGTTATAAAAGAAGAAAATGGACAGTACTATGCACAGCATTGGTACGCTGCAGAAAAAAGTAACTCTGTAAAAGCAATGTATGAAGTCATGAAAAGTAAAAATTGGGATGGCTTCTCAACAGCTTTAAAAGACTACAGTTATCCTCCACAAAACTTTGCTTACAGCGATGTTGACAATAATATTGGAATTGTATGTGCGGGCGAATTACCGGCAAGAAGCAGCGATTATATCGGTCAGGTATTAGACGGTAGCAAAAAGTATATTCCGGTGAAAGCTTTAGATGCTTTCTGGTCGGCTTACAATCCCGATAACGGATTTTTGTTTTCAGCAAACCAGCAGCCAATTCAAAACAATGTTTATTTTGGAGCACATGGTTCAAAAGACGATTACAGAGCCAAACGTATTTACTCGGTGTTAGAAGAAAAGAAAAACTGGTCCGTTCCTGAAATTCAGAAAATGCAAAGTGATGTCGTTGATATTTCCCTTAATGATTTTAAAACATTAATGAACAACTATCCGCAAAAAGAGAAATACAATAGCATTGTGAAAGAGTTAAAAAACTGGGATGGAAATATGAAAGGCGACGGAAATCAGGGATTAGTTTTTGAAATGCTGCGAAAAGTTTCCATAAAAGAAGCTAAGCAATTTGCAAAAAACAGACTGCAGGTAAAACAAGAACCTTCTTTACAGAACTTCTTAAAATATTTAAACGATAAAAAATACACCCTTCCGGGAGGTGATGACAAACAAAAAATTGTAGATGCTATTTTCAAGAGAACACTCGACACGCTAACGCAAAGTTATGGCGATCAATGGAAAAAAGTTACCTACAAAAAGATATCTAAGTTTGATATCAACAATATGATGTTTATCCCGGGATTGGGAGAAAAAATTGATAATATCGGAGGTAATGTCAATACCATTAATATCAATACAGAAAAGTTTCATCCGGTCTTCCGTGCAGTATATGAAGTAAAAAACGGAAACATACAGGCACATACAATTTTGGCCGGAGGTCAGAGCGGTTTGATAAATTCTACACATTACAAAGATCAAATCGAATCCTGGAGAAAAGGCGAGTACAAAAAAAGCCAATTTGTTGCGAATCCTGCTAAACTGGAAAAAATTATAACCACTATAAAATTTAACTAATGAAAAATATACTGAATTACTTGCCTTATGTAGTTGTATTACTAGCACAATTTTTAATAAACAACTATACCGTAATATTGATCCTTACCATTGTAACGGGGTTTATTGCAGCTTTTAAAATTGAAAACAAAAGAGTCTTTCTAAAGTGCTTTCTAATCGGACTCGTGGTAGCTACTACTGTATTCCTTATCTATGAATCAAGAGTAGAATATGTAAAAGAACTTCTCGTAAATATCGGATTATCCAGTCTTTTTATCTACGTTCTTTTCCCGCTGTTTAATGCTTTAAACACCGCAATTCTTTTCTTTTTTGGTTATAAAATTGGTACACTGGTTTTAGAAAGAAAACTTAAAAGAGCCCTTCAGGCGTAAGCTTTCAATGAAGTTTCAAAAATTTAGACAAGCCGGATAGGAGCTGAAGAGCACCGCAATGTCAGACAGTTTTTATTTAGGATTACAATCCTGATAGATACAGACCGTCTCTTTCTAAAAGAGACGGCTATCTATTGGAGTACGAGTTTTAAAAGCTGGCAGAATTCACCCAAACCCTAAAGTCAAACTCTTTTACTAAAAAACACACTATTAACAACCAAAAACACCAAAAAGATGAAAGATAGTAAGCCAAAATGTAACTGTGCTAAAAATGGAGTAATGTGCGCACTTAAGATGAGTTTAATCAAACAAGGCGCATCAGTAGCTGACACTACGGCAAAAAGTAAAGCAGTTTGTCCTTTAAAAGCAGCAATATTCAGTTCTGCTTCTTAAACCGCCATATGACCTTGGAGAGGGCAATTAAAATGGAATAAATTGTTTATAAAAAGCCTTTTAGAGGTTTAAAAATAGTTTGATTTAATCAGATCCGTAGATATTCCATGAGAATATGAAACAGTAAAAAAATAGTGTCATTGTTAGAAGTAACAACTAATGGCATTGTAACCAGTACTGAGAGCAATATTCAATTATACGTAGGTATCATTGAAATTAAAAAAATATAAAATATTGGTAAAGTCTAATGCAAAATATGCAGTGAGAAACCTCATTGTAAATTTTTATATACATTAATAGTATGATGCAAAATTCGACACATTACTTAGCCTTTAATGATTTTGAATCCATTCCTAAAATAGATTTAAAAGAAGATGAATATTACTTATTTCAGTATTCAAGTGATAGTAATCTTGATCAGGGTATTTTAAAATACTATCTGGAATTTTTACCTCAAAAGTTTAGACAGGAAGTACTTAAATACAGAAGATGGGATGACAGATACAACTGTTTGTTTGGAAAACTAATGGTTTGCATGGGATCTCACATATTGGGAAACAACACATTTGAATTCGATAAAATTGTTAAAGACATTTATGGGAAACCTTATATGTTAGACAGCAGTTTTAACTTTAATATTTCACATAGCGGCAATACAGTTGTATGTGTTTTTAGCAAACAGGAAATAGGAGTTGATATTGAAGAAATCAATGAAATCAATTATTCCTTATTCGAAAATGTATTTTCCACTCAGGAATTTGCAGAAATCAATCGTGATGGATTGGATAAGTTTTATGAATTCTGGACCAGAAAAGAATCAGTAATTAAGGCAATAGGAAAAGGAATGTCTATTCCGCTTACGGAGATTGAAATCAATAAAGGCTATGTAACCTACGGTGAAGATACCTGGTATACAAAGAGCTTTAAAATTGATAACAAGTTTTGTTCGATTACCACAAAGTACGATCAAATAAAATCCAGACAAACCCATATCCTTTTTTAGCAGCCTTGAAAGAGAATTGACCTTCTGCGAATTGATGGTAGTCATCGCAGAAGGAATTTAAGGTTGCACAACTACTACAGCAAGAAAATAATTAAAAATAAAAAACGAACCTAATTATGGAAAAATTATTACTTGAACTTGAAAGAGAAATACTTTTAAAAGACTTATATGAAATGGATGAATGTCCGCCATTAGGACATACTCCCGCTTTAATGCATGCCTATGTCATTCGACCGGAAAATCATGGAACTCCTTATCAGGCGTTTCAACAGGAAGTGATTAAAACCCCTAAATTGGGATTTAATGAAGTTCTCGTTAAAGTGATGGCTGCCGGAGTAAATTACAATGGTCTTTGGGCCGGATTGGGGGAACCAGCTTCGCCTACTGCATTTCACGGCAAGGATTTTCACATTGCAGGAAGTGATGCATCCGGAATAGTATGGGAAATTGGAGAAGGACTAAAGAATAATCCGGAATTTAAATTTAAAGTTGGAGATGAAGTCATCGTACACTGCGGACAAACCTGTGGCATATGTCAGGAATGTAACGGTGGTAATCCGATGCTTTGTGAATCTCAGAAAATATGGGGCTACGAAACCCCTTACGGTTCCTTTGCACAGTATACCAAAGTTCGTGCACAACAATTACTTCAAAAACCCAAACACTTAACCTGGGCAGAAGCAGGAGGTTATATGCTGACTTATGCCACAGTTTGGAGAATGCTCTACGGATTTGCTCCAAACGATTTGAAGCCCGGTACCAATGTACTGGTGTGGGGTGGAAGTGGAGGTTTGGGAGCTTCCGCCATTCAGTTAATTAAATTGGCAGGAGCCAATGCGGTCGCCGTTACGTCAAGTGATGAGCGCGGAGAGAAATGTCTGGAGCTTGGAGCTGTCGGTTATATCAATCGAAAAAAGTTCAATTGTTGGGGAGCTTTACCGGACATTGGTAATAAAGAAGAATACAAAGAATACTTAAAAGAAGTCAGGAAATTTGGAAGCGCCATTTGGGACATATTAGGCAAAAAAGTGAATCCTGATATTGTTATTGATCACATTGGCTCACAAACCCTTCCCGTAAGTACCTATGTTGTAAAATCAGGAGGTATGGTCGTTTTCTGCGGTGCTACATCAGGATTTAATATGTCTTTTGATGCCTCATTCGTCTGGATGAGACAAAAAAGAATACAAGGCTCTCATTTTGCATCCCTGTCTGAATTGTATCATGCCAATCAACTGATTTTACAGAAAAAATTCCATCCCGTTATATCTGATGTGTTTACCTGGGACGAACTGCCTTTAGCACATCAAAAAATGCTTGATAATAGTGTTGAATATGGAAACATTGTCATTAATCTTGCTTCGTAATAAAACAGCACAAAGTTATTTTTATACCAAAACAAACATCTAAAACAAAAATAAATCGAAACCTCCAAAATCGTATGATTCTGGAGGTTTTTTTATGCCCGGTAACGATTTTTGGATGTGATCTGTTTTATTCGGAAGCGATTACAGCAACAGTAATTGTTTAGAACAGAAAAAGAGTTTTCAATACCATTCAAAAGACGTAATATTCAAAAAATAGGACCTCTTTTAAATTGTCGGTTTTTACTGCGATTGCATTTTTTCTTCACAAAAAAATTTTATCTTGGCAGAGAAAATAGAGTCTGTTTCTTCTGTAAATCCGGCTGATAACAGAGCCTGAAGGTATTCATTGAAATCAGAGATTATAAAACAATAAACCGTACCAAAAAACAGATAAGAATGTTATCATCACATGAATTGTTATTCTTTTTTAGTGCCTTAGGAGCTTTTAATGGTTTCCTGCTTTCCTTATATTTTGCGATAAATGCCAAAAAGAAAATTTTTGCAAACTATTATTTATCCTTACTGTTACTGGTATTAAGTATCAGAATTATAAAATCGGTTTTCTTTTATTTTAATCCTCACTTATCGAATACTTTTATTCAAATCGGACTTTCGGCCTGCATTCTTATTGGCCCTTTTCTATTTTTATATCTCCGATCTTACAGTCCCTATTCCAAATCAGTCTGGATTACACATACAATACCTTATTTGGTGATCATGGCAATTTTGGGAAGTCTTTATTCTTATGTCGAGCACCCTCAGATCTGGCGTATGTGGATTGTAAAAGCCATATATCTTCAATGGTTGGTTTATATCGGTTTTTCTTTTAAATATATTCAGCCAATTCTGAAGAAAATCAAAGAGAAGGAGAATTTAAAAAAGTTAGAAGTATGGTTCCTTAGCATCTATTTTGGAGTAGCTTTGGTTTGGGCAGCCTATACTTTCGCTGCTTACACTTCTTATATCGTCGGAGCATTATCCTTTACCTTTATTTTATACCTGATCATTTTACTATTAATTTACGGAAATAGCCAGGAAACTACTTTCTTTCAGGAAAAAGAGAGATACAAAAACAAAAGCATCGATAAAGAGACACTAGATCTGATTAGTCAAAAATTTTCTGTTATAGTAGAAAAAGAACTTTTTTTAAATTCCAATTTCACTTTGGAAGAAGCGGCAAAAGAACTAAAAGTAACCAAACATATTTTATCACAATATGTAAATGAAGTAGTAGGCAAATCCTTCTCCAGTCTCATTAAAGAATACAGAATCGAGAAAGCAAAAGAGTTATTAGAAACCGAAAAAAACTATACCATTGAAAGTTTGGGTTATGATAGCGGCTTCAATTCTAAATCAACTTTTTTCACCGCCTTTAAAAAACAAACCGGATTAACCCCCACCGAATATCAAAAACGCTACTCCAAATAAGTTCTAATTTATAGAATGAGACTTCAGTTTTATAATCTAAACCCTGTAAACTAAGACGATACCGGACATTTGCATTCATTATTAATAACCTAAAAAAATTAAAAATGAAAAAAGTGTTTTTGTTTATCGGATTAAGTCTGTTGTTTTTTAAATCAAATGCCCAAAGTCAAAATACTACTGATGACTGGAGTTTGATTCAAAAAACACTAAATCTCTACATAGACGGTCAGGCCACTGGCGACTCGGTTAAGGTAGGTCAGGCATTTCACAGTTCCTGGCAGCTGAAAGGCTTCAGAGAAAAAGAATTCATAGTTGTTCCCAAATCGAAGTATCTGGTAGGATATAAAAAGCGTGATGTTAAACCTGATAATTGGTCAGGCCGCATCGTTTCTATTGATTTTACCAATAATGCTGCCAGTGCCAAAGTAGAAATAAGTACTGCAAAACTATTGTTTGTAGACTATTTCAATCTTCTGAAAACAGATCAGGGCTGGTTTATTGTAGATAAAATTTCAACCCGTACTCCTCACAAAATGGTTGAAGCGGAAGTAAAACCAAAAGGATAATCCAGTGCTTTTTGTTCAAACTAAAACCGATAATCTCCAGAAAAATGTTCAAAATAATCGTTTTATCACTAGTTTTTACGGGACTGTATCCGCAAAGTACTCACGCGCAAAAAAATATATTGTTTGTCACCTCAAATCAGGATTTTTATGGCAATACGAAAATAAGTACATCCAATCACTTTGAAGAAATAGTAATTCCGTACGACATATTCACAAAGGCAGGCTACAAGGTTGATTTTATAAGTCCGAAAGGTGGAGCAATTCCTATTGGATACATTAACGCTTCCGACAGTATTCAAAAAACATACTTATACGACAGCTGGTTTATGAGTAAATTGAAACAGACTAGGAAACCTGAAGAAGTTACGGCTAATGATTATTCCGCTATATTCTATACGGGTGGAGGTGCCGCAATGTTTGGTGTAGCCGAAAACCAGGCCATTCAGAAATTAGCAGGAGCAATTTATAAAAAAAATGGAATTATCTCCACGATTTGCCACGGAACGGCGGGAATTGCTTATTTGAAAGACGAGAAGGGAGTTTCACTCTATGCGGGACGAAAAATCACTGGTTTTCCGGATGAATTTGAAAGCAAAGAGATGGCCTATTACAAAACATTTCCCTTTTCGATGAATAAAGCAATTGTAGCAAATAAAGGAAACTTTGTTTATTCAGAAAAAGGAAGAGACGCTTTTTATGTAACAGATGGCAGGTTTGTAACGGGGCAGGATCCTACTTCAGGAACGAAAGTGGCCAATGAGGTACTCAGATTAATCAGGGAAAATGATAAAGAGGCAGGAAATAATACGGTAAAAAGCGACTTTGATCAAATCACCGATGTCCTTTTTGACTACATTGAAGGTACGGCAGAAGGACAGCCCGAAAGACTTAGAAAAGTCTTCCATCCCAATTTTAATTTGTACACAGTAACCAATGATACGCTGTGGACACGTTCCGGTAAACAATACATCGCTAACATAAAAACAGGGGAAAAATTAAACCGAATCGGACGCATTCTTGCGATTGATATGGAGAAAGATGCCGCAATTGCGAAAGTAGAAATTAAAGTACCCAATTGGCGCACTTTTACAGATTACTTTCTAATTCTTAAATACGAAGGAAACTGGAGAATAGTACATAAAAGCTATAGTTGGAGAGCTATTCCTAAAAAAGAATAAACCATAAAAAACATCCGCTAACCGCAGTTTGATCAAATAAGGTAATCAAAAAAACAGGATTTTTTTCGATTAAATATATTGGGGTAAATTAAAAAGTTGAATATCCTGAAAACCGTTATTTGGGCAAACTGCAACCAGTGGGAAGTATTATATAATAACAGAGACGAGGTCTCCGAAAATAGTTCAAAAACTAACTAAAAACAATCAGATCCTATGATAAACAGATTTTTATTGACCCTAATTGTAGGTTCATTTTGGGCAATAAATATAGAGGCACAAGTTAAAAGCAACAAAAAAATTGACGCATATATTTTAGAAATCAAAAAGCAGTACAATATTCCGGGCTTAGCTTTGGCTGTAATAAAGAATGGAGTACTGATTCACAAAAAAAATTACGGATTGGCAAATATCGAAATGAGTGTCCCGGTAACCAATAAAACGCTATTTCCCTTATTCTCGACCACAAAAGTAATGTCAGTTGTAGCCGTTTATCAACTGATTGAACAAAACAAGCTGTCGTTGGAGAGTACTATTTCAGATTTTGTAGAAGATTTACCCGATAGCTGGAAGAAGGTAAAAATTAAAAATCTCTTAACACATTCATCAGGATTACCGGATATCGTCGAGTACACAGACAGTAAAGAAGAAGATGCAAAACAAAAAGTATATAGCGATACCATAAAGTTCAGCCCGGGAAAACAATTTGATTACAATCAAACCAATTTTTGGCTTTTAAATCGCATAGTTCAAAAAGTAACACGAAAAAAGTTAAGTGAATATATCCTGGATACTCAGTTTCCTTTATCACAAAAAGAAGCCGTCTTTGAAGGTAATAATTTAAAAGTCGTTGAAAATTTAACCTATGGCTATGTCAATACAGCAAATAGTGGACAGATTTTAAAAAGAAACTGGAACTTTCCGGAATACGAATACGGAGCCGCTGCCCTGAATTTAACGCTTGATGCATTTGTAGAATGGAATAGAAAACTGGACAGCAACGAATTTATCTCAGAGCAAACAAAAGTTCAATTGTTAAAACCCTTTGATTACGAAGTCAAAAGGGATTTTACTTATGGACTCGACTTCATAAAAGTTAAAGGAGAAGTATCGTATGGTTTTTCCGGAGGCGTGTCCACAGCTTTTAGGAAATTCACCAACAAAAAACTGACCATAATTCTTCTGGCAAACGGAATGTTTATACCCACCGACAAATTAAATGGAATAAACGAAGTGGTAAACAATATTGCAAGTATTGCCTCTCCATAACTTTGATGTTTTTACCGTTTAGGGATTTATTTTACTCAGGTTGAGATTTTTTTTTAGAAAAGTAATTTAATCCTTCCATTTTGGATGGGTGATCGTATCATTTTGATAGGTATTGGTAAGTGGAGAAATATGCTTTTTATTTTAGTTGTTTGTTAGTCAGTGTTTTGTTTAGTTAAAAATATTTTGGCATATCAATTGTCTCTAAAATGTTAATCGGAATACCGATACTAACAGGTGTAAAACAATATAAATTAGAGCAACCATGAATGAAGATAAAACAAGAAAGAAAAAAATAAAGAAATTAGGCATATCAAATAAAGCGGTTCGTCAAAAAGACAGAGTTATCAATTTAATGGTATTTACTACGATTTTTTTTATTGCACTTTTAATGATTTCACAAATAGTATAGACACTGTTGAATAAAGACATCACATTACATCTTTTAAAATTTCACGAATTTGTATCATCAGGAAGTTTTAAAATAGAGAAGCCGTCACAGAATTTGTTTTGTGACGGCTTCTTTATTCGATCAAGTTTATTTAAGCACATTTACAGAACTTTTCTAAGAGGATTATTAGAAAAATTTTGTAAAAAGGAGTGGCAAGTGAAATAAAATCTAAATTTGTAAGTATGAAAATTTTAATTGTAGAAGACGATTTAAGAGTTGCTGAGCTTATCCGAAGAGGATTGGAAGAACAGGGGTTTATCTGTACTTTAGTTTATGATGGAATTTCAGGAAAGAAAATGGCCTTGCAAAATGAGTTTGATCTAATGATTACCGATATCATTTTACCAAAAATGGACGGATTAGATTTGTGCAAAGTCATTCGTGAAAACCAGCCCAATTTGCCTATTATTATGCTGACCGCTTTGGGTACCACAGACGATAAGGTGGAAGGCTTTGATGCCGGAGCCGATGATTACCTTGTGAAACCTTTTGAAATGCGAGAATTATTGGTTCGCATAAGAGCCCTACTCAAAAGACATATAAACATAGGGAATAATTCAGGAAATGTTTTAAAATATGCGACTCTTGAAATGAATCTCAATGAAAAAACAGTCAAAAGAAATGGAAAAGAAATTAATCTTACACCTAAAGAATTCAATCTT
Source organism: Flavobacterium sp. WG21 (assembly GCF_000335775.1). Classification (NCBI taxonomy): domain Bacteria; kingdom Pseudomonadati; phylum Bacteroidota; class Flavobacteriia; order Flavobacteriales; family Flavobacteriaceae; genus Flavobacterium; species Flavobacterium sp. WG21. The sequence continues at coordinate 212,716 of NZ_AMYW01000004.1, read as the reverse complement.
TTGGAGTTTATGCTTCTGAATCCTGAAAGAGTTTTGTCAAGAGTAGAAATCGCAGAAAAGGTCTGGGATACTCATTTTGACACCGGAACTAATTTTATTGATGTCTACATCAATTATCTAAGAAAAAAGATTGACAAAGATTTTGACCAGAAACTTATCCATACCAAATCAGGGATGGGATTTATCTTGAAATTAAATAATGAGGATTAGAACGCACTTAACCATATTATTCAGTATCATGACAGCTGCAATTTTGCTTGTATTTGCAGCAATTATTTATTTTTCAGCCAAAGAAGACCGGGAAAAAGAGTTTTATGCCGTTCTGAAAAAAGAAGCAATTACCAAGGCCAATTTGTTTTTTAATGCCAAAGTAGAGGTGAAAACCCTGCAAAGTATTTATCGAAACAACCGTAAAGTGCTTAATGAAGTTGAAGTTGCGATTTATGATGTTAATTTCAATCTTCTTTACCATGATGCTGTTGATCTTGATTTTGTAAAAGAAACCCCCGAAATGGTTAAGGAAATTTACCAAAAGGGCGAAAAACGTTTTTATCAGCAGGATTGGCAGGTGATAGGGTTGAGGTATACTTATGAAAAAAAGAGCTACATTATTACCGCTACTTCTTATGATCAATACGGTTACAGTAAATTAAACAACCTGCTTCATAATATCATTTTTGTCTTTACACTTTCTATTTTATTCATTTACGCGGCAGGAAGATATTTCTCAAGGAAAGCATTTGAACCCGTTAAGGAAATGACAGATCAGATGAAGAATATTACAGCTACTAATCTTGATTTACGTTTAAATGATAATGAAAATAAAGATGAACTTTCAGAATTGGCCAATACGTTTAATGAAATGCTTAATCGTTTAGAAAACTCTTTTGATGCCCAAAAACAATTTGTTTCCAATATATCCCATGAATTGCGTACACCGCTTGCTGCGATTATTACCGAATTAGAACTTTCGATTACTAAAAACAGAGAAATAAGCGAATATCAATTAGCCATACAAAGCGCTTTAAGCGATGCTCGAAAATTAGCCCGATTATCAAATAGTTTGCTGGATTTTGCCAAAGCAAGTTATGACCCTTCTGAAATAGCATTCAAGCAGGTGCGTATAGATGAGGTTCTTTTGGATGCCAGACAACAATTACAGAGGGCAAATTTAGAGTATAAAGTAGACATTCATTTTGAACAGGAATTTGAAGATGACAGTGAAATTTCAGTAAAAGGGAACGAATATTTATTAAAAACTGCTTTTGTCAATCTTTTCGAAAATGGATGTAAGTTTTCAGAGAACCGCCAAAGCATGGTTTCAGTTTCCTTTGACAGAAAAAAGATCATATTGAAATTTTCAGATAAAGGAATTGGTATTCCACTAAACGATATAAAAAACATCTTCACACCTTTTTACAGAGGAGACAACAAAAAATACGCAGATGGCAACGGTATTGGATTGTCTCTGACCCACAAGATTATTCAGCTGCATAACGGTACTATTACCGCAGTTTCAGCATCTTCAAAAGGAACAACTTTTACTATAATATTAGAGAGTTTGTGAGGGCCTCTAATGGAATTCTAATTTTTTTCTATTTGTTTTCTAACGGCGTTTTATAAATAGTCAGACGAATTTTGCATCAAATATTTTTAGCGATGCAAATTCAAAAACAACAGTTTATTTTTTTACTCTTTTCCCTGGGGCTTTGTTTTCATACGCAGGCACAGGAGAATTGTACGCTGCAAAAAGCACTTCAAACCGCACGAAGCAATAATCCGTTTCTTAAAACAGAGCAATTAAATGTAAAGATTGCAGAATCGGATATAGTCACGGCTAAACTTCGTCCCAATCCAAGCCTGAACAATCAGGCCCTGCAATTGATGCAATCCTCTGGATTTCATGAAAACACACAATGGCACGACAAGCAAAATCGTCAGGTCTGGTGGCAATTGACTAAACCCTTCCAAATAGCAGGACAGCGTAAAAATAAAATTGAGCTGGCCGGCAAAAATGTTTTGTTTGCAGAAAAAAACTATAGTGAAACGGAACGCAATCTTTTTTTTGATGTGGCTAATAAATGGCTGGAAGTCTGGACCGCTAAAAGAAGATTAGAGATTATCAGTATCGCTAAAAGTAATATCGACAGTCTGCTTTTTACAAACCAAAACCGGTATAAAAACTTAGTAATTACCCAAACCGATTTATACAGAACCGAACTACTGTCAAAACAATACGACATTCAGCTTAAAACGGCATTTCAGGAGGTAAATAACCATCAAAGCGAATTGAAATTATTGCTTGGTACGCAGGAGAATGTTAGTGCCGACATGTCAGATGATTTTTTATTTGCAATGCCCAATACTATTGATGATCTGCTTGCTAAGGCATTTCAAAACAGAAGCGATTTACAGTCCGTAAAATCATTAATAGACGTTTCTGACAGTAATATTAAACTGCAGAAATCGCTTTCTTTTCCACAGCCCGAATTAGGAGTTATCTGGAATCCGCAAAATGCAGTTCAGTACTTTGGTGTTTATGCCAATATTGATTTGCCCATTTTTAATCGAAATCAGGGAGAAATTAAAAAATCGGTTTTGGTAAAAAATCAGGTTGAAAATCAATTATCCGCTCTCGAAGTAAAAGTCAGAACCGAAATTAAGATCGCTTATGAAAACTATGAGAGGCAGAAACAAAATATTGCAAATTTTGAGTCACTATTGAAACAGTCGAAAACCATTTTAGATAATGTCAAGTATTCTTATCTAAAAGGAGGAACCACCATTGTTGACTTTTTAGAAGCACAGCGCAGTTGGTTAGAAACACAGCAGCAATATTACGATACGATGCAGTCTTACAAGCAAAGCTACATTCAATTACTTTATACAACGGGTTTAATCAATCAATTAGCATTATGATACAAAAAATAGTTTGCGCATTTTCAGTAGTAATCGTATTTACTTCCTGCGGAAAAAAAGAGAATAAACTAACGGAAAAAGAAACAGCACCAATTATAAAAGATAAGGGAATGTCTATTCTTTTTCCCGATAAAAAAGGGATTGATTTTTTTAAAACAGAAACCATCAGTACCAACACTATAACAGCACAGTTTTCGGCACCGGCAAAAATCGCGGCGACCGTGTTACTATCTGGAGAAGGAGCTTTGCAGCCTGTTGTGCTGTTTGATAATTCTGAGCTGGCAGCCAGTTACACACAGCTTATGCGGAGCCGGATTAGTATCAGTCAAATTCAAAACATTAATATTAAACAAAAACGATCAGAATTAGAGCGCACTAAAGATTTAAATCGGCACGGAGCAGCCACAGGTCAGGATTTACTAAATGCAGAGACCGCTTTATCCATAGAACAAACCAGTTTGGCCAATGAAAAAGCAGCCCTGATAGAACATGAATCGAGATTAATTTCGGCAGGTTTCACTCCGGATATGCTGAGAAATGCAAAAGTTGGAACAGCCTATCTGATTTGTGATATTCCCGAGAATCAAATAAGCAAAGTAAAACCAGGCAGTTCAGGGGACATTTCTTTTAATTCATTTCCTAACGAAACATTCAAAGGCAGAATAGATGCGATTGTAGATAGGGTTGATCTTGAAACACGAATGATAAAAATTAGAATTTCAGTGCATAATCCATCAAACAAATTGAAAGCCGGAATGTTTGCCAGTGTATCTTTTGGTTTGAAGGAAGGGAATTTCATCAGCATAAGCAAAACATCATTAGTTATAGTCAATGGAAAAAATTATGTATTTGTAAAAGAATCTGAAAATAACTTTAAAAGAAGAGAAATTCAGACCGGTCAGCAAGTAGGAGACAGAATAATTATTTTTAAAGGATTGAATAGCAATGAATTAGTTGTCGTTGAAGGCGCAATGCAGCTAAAAGGATTATCGTTTGGCTATTAAAAAAGTAAAAATGACACAAGCACAAATCTATATCGACAAAGATGAATTGAAAGGAGGAAAGCCTCTACATCAATTCATAATGCATTTACTGTTGGAAAATGGTATTGTGGGAGCAACTTCTTTCACAGGTCATTCCGGTTTTGGAAGACACAACAGATTGAAGCAGCCGGGACAACAATTCTCATTTGATGAAACACCAATGCTCCTCACATTTATCGACGAGGACAAAAAGATAAAAGAAGTATTAACTGAATTAAGAAAGCAATACCGAGGCGGGTTTATTATAACCCACTCTGTTGAACTCTGGTAATCATGATTAAAAATTTACTCATATTCTCTCTGAAAAATCGCTGGCTGGTCGTAGGTATCAGCATCGCGTTAATGGCTGTTGGTTACATCTGTTTTACCCAGCTAAAAATTGAAGCATATCCGGATATCGCAGATACAAATGTTATAGTAGTGGCGCAGTATCAGGGGCGCGCTGCCGAAGAAGTAGAACAACAGGTTACAGTTCCTATTGAAAGAGCGTTGCAGAACACCCCAAATGTCTTGGACAGAAGAAGCAGGACTATTTTTGGTTTGTCAGTGGTACAGCTTACATTTAAAGACGGTACCGATGATTATTTTGCAAGACAACAGGTAATGGAACGACTGGCAACAGCCGAACTTCCTGAAGGAGTTTCTTCTGAATTGGCTCCTCTTTCGACGGCTGTAGGTGAAATTTTCCGATATGTTGTAGAAGCCCCGCCAACACTCTCACCAATGCAGGTAAGAGATTTGCAGGACTGGGTTATAAAACCTTATCTGTTGCAGACCGCTGGTGTAGCGGACATTGTAACTTTTGGCGGACCTCTAAAACAATTTCATATTCTGGCATATCCGGATAAATTGCAAAAGTATAAACTAACGATTGCTGACGTTGAAAATGCCATTAGAGCCAATAATCAGAATACGGGAGGAAATGTCATCGAACGAGGTGGGCAAGGATTTGCCGTGCGCGGTTTAGGAGCAATCAAAAACGAGAAAGACATTGAAAACATTGTATTGAAGTCAGTCAATGGAGTACCGGTATTTGTTCGTGATGTTGTAAGTGTCGAAATAGCCCCTCCTCCGCCAAGCGGGGTTTTGGGATACACAATTGCCAATGAGAAAGTGAATGTGAATAGCGGGGTTGAAGGAATTGTTTTGCTGCGCAGATACGAAAATCCGAGTGAAGTACTCAAAGAGCTGAAACAGAAAATCGAAGACTTACAAGGACAAGAACTGCCGGAAGGAGTAAAAATCAGAACGCTTTATGATCGCAGTTTTTTAATTGACCATTCCCTTCATACCGTTGGTAAAACGCTTTTTGAAGGTGTAAGTATTGTCATCATTATTTTGATTTTCTTTTTGGGCAGTATGAGGAGTGCCTTAGTGGTAGCTTTGACCATCCCGTTTTCATTGCTTTTTGCATTTATCATCATGCGGTTTACAGGCATTCCGGCCAATTTATTATCGTTGGGAGCAATCGATTTTGGAATCATTGTAGACGGCGCGGTAGTCATGGCAGAACATCTAATCCGGAAATACCGAACTGCAACACCTGAAGAAAAAGAAAATGGCATTGTGCACATCACTTTACTGTCAGCTCAGGAAGTTGGACGCGAGATTTTCTTTTCCGTTACCATCATTATATTGGCCTACATGCCAATTTTGCTAATGACAAGAGTTGAAGGTAAATTGTTCTCTCCAATGGCATTAACATTAGCTTTCGCTGTGGTTGGTTCGATGTTAGCTGCACTGACTTTTATTCCGGTCCTGATTTCTTTCGTTTACAATAAAGCAGTTTCAGCTAAAGACGAATCTTTCAAGGAACATAATAATAAGGTGCTTGAGTTTGTTGAACGGCTGTACGCTAAAGTCCTGCATAAAATTTTGACGAACTATAAAAAGTCTGTTGTAATCGGATTTGGATTGGTATTGCTTTTAATTGGATTTGGTTTAAAATTAGGAACAGAGTTTTTACCGGAATTAGATGAAGGTTCTATTTTTCTTAGAGGAAATTTTCCGGCGGGAATCACCATACAGGAAAATGCTAAAAATGCACCTAAAATAAGAAGTATCATTTCAAAATATCCGCAAATCGATTTTGTAATTACACAAACGGGCCGAAATGATGACGGAACCGATCCTTTCCCGGCGAATAGAAATGAGATTTTGGTAGGACTAAAAGAGTATCATTTATGGAGTGATACCATTTCAAAAAAAGAACTTGTCAAAGATATCCGTTTAGAGCTCGAAAGAGAGCTCCCTAGTGTGAAATTTACATCAGGACAGCCTATTATTGATCAGGTAATGGAAATTGTTACCGGAAGTGCAGCAGATTTAGCCGTTTCTATTGTAGGAGAAGATTTGGGAATGATGAGGAAAAAAGCAGATAGTATTGTTGCGATTATGAAATCGATGCCGGGAAGCGAAGGAGTAAACATTGAGCAGGAGGGAACACAAGAACAGCTTGCCATAAAGATAAACCGTGAATATGCTGCCCGATATGGCATTAATGTTTCCGAAATTCAAAATATGATTGAGGCTGCAATTGGGGGTAAAAATATTTCTACAGTGTATGACGGTACCAAACGTTATGATATTGTTATCCGCTACCTGCCACAATTCAGAGACAATATTGATGAGATTAAGAAACTGCTCGTTCCATCAGCAAACGGAGCCCTTATTCCTATGGAACAATTGGCAGAGATCAATTTTACTGAGGGACAGACAAACATTTACCGTTACAATAATAAACGAATGGTGACCGTGAGAACCAATATTAGAGGCAGAGACCAGGGCGGTTTTGTAAAAGAATTGCAAAAGAGAATAAAAACCGATGTGAATATTCCAAAAGGGTATGAACTAGTTTATGGAGGTCAGTATGAAAATCTGGAAAGAGCCGGAAAACAATTGGCTTTGACAATTCCGCTTACACTAATTATGGTTTTTGTGTTTCTTTTTATGCTCTATAAAAATTTCAAGCATACAATAATAACAACGAGCTGTGTTTTATTTGCTTTGAGCGGAGGTATTATGGCCTTGTTAGTCAGAGGATATTATTTCAATGTTTCTGCCGGAGTTGGTTTTGTTTCTATTTTTGGAATTTCGGTAATGGCTGGTGTGTTATTGGTTTCAGCACTTCACAGAGCAACATTTAAGAGTCCAATTTCACAATCGCTCATTCAGCAGACAGCGAAGGAACAACTACGGGCGATTCTCAGTATTCTTGTTTTAGCCATTCTTGGACTCATTCCAGCGGCTATTTCCAGCGGTATAGGTTCAGATGTACAAAGACCATTAGCAACAGTTATTATTGGCGGATTAACCAGTACATTAATTTTTGCACCAATATTAATACCTCCCTTGTATATGTGGATGAACAAGAGCAGTATAAATTAAACGCAGGCATGGAGATGTTCTGAATTATTCTAGTGAGCAGGTCTGAGGTTTTTTATTAGGATTTGAAAATGAAAATTTGTAAATTGTAAATATTTGATATTTAGTTTTTTATGATTTAGTAAGCGAAGTTTCTTGTGTAACCTAAATAATCTTAAAAATGAAAATACTTTTAAATCTCAGAGCAGCTCTGCTTCTAGTAATGATCGTTATTCTTTCATTGGTTAGTGCCTATTATAATTTTTCTATTGAAAACGATACTAAGGATATTCTGAAGGCGAATTACAACACGCTTGATTACTCCGGAAATATGCTTCTTTCATTGGATAAAATGAATTCTGATAAAGAAAATGCAATACTAGTATTTCAGAATAATCTCGCCCGCCAGATGGAAAATATTACTGAAGTGGGCGAACAAAAAGTGACATATGATCTTCAGGTTAATTTTGATGCTCTAAAAAGTAATTGGAACGATGAAAATTTAAAAAGTAAAATTCGTCAGGATATTTTTCACATTATAAAATTGAATATGGCTGCGATCAAGAAGAAAAGCGATATCGTTACACATACTACCGAGAAGGCAAATTTTTGGATGGCTATTTTAGGAGCACTTTGTTTTTTGATTGCATTCAATCTTATATTGAAGCTATTTAGTAATAAGCAAAAGTGATCTTTAGGGAGAATGAAGAGATATCTGAAAAATAAGTTCCTTTTAAAGCGGTCTCAAAATGATAAAAACATATCATTTTGAGACGTTTTTTTGTGCTTAAAAAGTACTGTTCAAGATATAATATCTAAGATTTACAGGGTTTTAATGGCAATTGAAAAATTATAAAGAATTATTGGTATACAAGTTGGATGTAGTGTTTTGTATTTCTATTCTTTTTGAGGAATAAAAACAATAACAAATAAGATCTACACTAAACGACTATGAGAACCTTAACCTATAAAATAGAACCTATTGAAAGACATTTTACGTTTTCAACCCTGTTAAAAAAACAACAAGCTTCTTTACCACTTAAGGAAGCTCTAGAAATTCTGGATTTTAGTATTGAAAAAGCCAGACCTGTACATACCTTTTGGATAAAAGAAATTTGCGAAGTCACACTTGCATCAGCCATAGCCCGCGGAACCGGAATTTCCGGTCGTTCTCCCGAGTTTCTTGAAACCAAAATGAAAAAAGGAGAGGCAGTCATAGCCTTCACCTCAGACGGAAGGTGGGCAGGATTTTCTTTTATCTCCTCTTGGGAAAATGGAAAGTATGTTTCTAATTCCGGATTAATCGTCGCTCCTGAATTCAGGCACTCCGGACTTGCTAAAAGAATTAAAACAAAAATTTTCGAACTCAGCCGCGAGAAATACCCCAATGCCCGTATATTCAGTCTGAGTACAGGTCTTGCGGTCATGAAAATGAACCATGAACTCGGTTTTGAACCGGTTACTTATTCAGAATTGACTACCGACGAAATGTTTTGGGAAAATTGTAAATCCTGTGTAAACTGCCCAATACTGATAAACAAGGACAAGAAAAATTGTTTATGTACAGCGATGCTTTACGATCCAAAACAGAATAGAACAATTGTATAGTAAAGGAGATTGTGTTATGATTATAGTATCAAAAAATATGATCAAACATTTTGCATATAAAATGAAAAACCCTCAACATTGTTGAGGGTTTTGTCTTCCGCGGAGAAAGAGGGATTCGAACCCCCGGACCTGTTACAGTCAACAGTTTTCAAGACTGCCGCATTCGACCGCTCTGCCATTTCTCCAGTATGTTGCGACCATTTGCTGATTGCGAGTGCAAATATAAGATGCTTTTTTGATTATTAAAAATAAATGATAACCTTTTATTTAATTTATTTTAATGTTTAGGCAAACATAAACGCATTCAGGGGATTAGGTACTTTTTTAAAAGTATAGAAGAAACACTATTGTTGTAAAACAACAAAAACCCCCAACAATGTTGAGGGTTTCGTCTTCCGCGGAGAAAGAGGGATTCGAACCCCCGGACCTGTTACAGTCAACAGTTTTCAAGACTGCCGCATTCGACCGCTCTGCCATTTCTCCAGTATGTCGCGATCATTTGCTGATTGCGAGTGCAAATATAAGATGCTTTTTCGGTTCTCAAAACTTTTTCAGGCCTTTTTTTTAAGCTTTTTTGAAATAATTTTCAAGTATCTAGTTATCAGTATTTACGAAAAATGGATTTTTGAAAAATTAGTTCAGGTCGTCCAAAATTGGCACCGGTTTTTTGTTTTCATCCACCGCAACAAACGAAAAAGTTCCTGAAACTACGGTTTCACGAAGCTCGGAATACATTTGCTCCATAAAAATATCGACGTGAATTTTACAACTCGTTCTTCCAACACTGATCACTTTGGCTACTAATTCGATTAAAGTTCCCGCCGGAATGGCTTTTTTAAAATCGATTTGACCGGTTGAAATCGTTACTACTTTTTTTCTGCTGAATCGTGTAGCACAAATAAAAGCAACTTCATCCATAACATGAAGAGCTGTTCCTCCAAATAAAGTGTCGTAATGGTTTGTTGTACTCGGGAAAACCGCTTTAAATATTCGTGTTTCCGATTTTATAATTCTTTCTTCTACTGTTCCCATATATTAATAACTTACGTATTCGGTAATTTCAAGTCCATATCCAATCATTCCCACACGTTTTGTTTGTTCCGTGTTAGAAACCAATCTGATTTTTGAAATGTCGATATCGTGTAAAATTTGCGCACCAATTCCATAATCTTTACTGTCAATGATTACTTTTGGAGCTTTCATTGTTCCTCCTGCCTGTAAAGTTTTAAGTTCGGAAATTCTGTTCAACAGATTTACTGCCGTCATATCCTGATTAATGAATAACACGGCTCCTTTACCATTTTCATTAATCACTTTAAACATATCGTCTAATTGCTGTTCTGCATTATTAGTTAAGGTACCTAGTAAATCGTTGTTTACCTGCGATGAATTGATTCTTGTTAAAATAGCTTCTCCCAGATTCCAGGTTCCTTTTGTTAAGGCAATATGAATTTGTTTGTTGGTGGTTTGCTCGTATGCTCTTAATCTGAAAGTTCCAAAACGGGTTTCGATATCAAAATCCTCTTTTTTTACAATCAGACTGTCGTGCTGCATTCTGTAAGCTACCAGATCTTCAATCGAAACTAATTTTAAATTGAATTTTTTAGCCACTTTTGCCAATTCAGGCAAACGAGACATGGTACCGTCTTCATTCAAAATTTCGCAAATAACACCAGCCGGTTTAAATCCTGCTAATCGGGCAAAATCTATAGCGGCTTCTGTATGTCCGGTTCTTCTTAAAACTCCGCCTTGTTTGGCTACTAAAGGGAAAATATGTCCGGGACGTGCCAATTCATGTGGTTTAACATTTGAATCGGTCAGTGCTATTACCGTTTTAGAGCGGTCAGCTGCCGAAATTCCTGTCGTTACGCCATGACCTTTTAAATCTACAGAAACCGTAAAAGCAGTTTCCATATGATCGGTATTGTTAGTTACCATTGGTCTTAAGTCTAATTCTTTACAACGGCTTTCAGTCAATGGAGCACAAATTAATCCACGTCCGTGAGTAGCCATGAAATTGATCATTTCCGGAGTCACTTTTTCGGCTGCAGCCAAAAAATCACCTTCATTTTCACGATCTTCATCATCCACTACAATGATTACTTTACCCTGACGAATGTCTTCAATAGCTTCCTCAATGGTGTTTAGTTGTATTTTTGTTGTTGACATAGTTATTTTTTGTTTTGAGCTGGAAAGAACCGCTCGGAAATTTTTTGAAATAGTTGTGAGATTGGAGTAGTAATTGCATCAAAGTTGATTAATCCGTTGTCGTTAGTAGCACGATACGTTAATAATACAGCTAAAGGCAATAGTATAAAAGAGGACATCCATGCTCCTAAAAACGGATTCATTGCGCCTTCCTGTGAAAGTCTTTTTCCAAAAGTATTGATGAAATGGAAGGTAATAAAAATTAAAACGGCAAATACAATAGGTAAACCAAGTCCTCCTTTACGGATGATAGCTCCTAATGGTGCGCCAATAAAAAACATTAAGAAACAGGCAAAAGCGATTACAAACTTTTCGTATAAGGCCGTTAAATGTTGATTAATATCTCTTTGTTTTTCTTTTAAATCGTTTTGTGTTGATTCAATAGAATAAATATTGCTCGTCACATTGCTGCTAGCCATTCTTATTACATCAGCTTTCTCTTTATTGGTGTAGCGTGATAAAAGATCATTGGGCAGATTTTTTTTCTTGATGGTTGTTTTTACAGGAACGACTGATTTGGTAATCCCCACACGCTGATTGATATTTTCTGAAAAAGAGATGATTTCATTATCCAGATTTTTGTTCAGGGAATCCAGTGTATAACGAAGTTCGTTAATGTTCAACATTCCGTTTGTGTTGCTTATATTTTCTTTATCGTCATCGGTTTTGTTTAATTCGGATAAATCAATATTAATGATCTGTTTTTTGAAAGCACTTTTTATGAAAGGCAGCTTAGCGCGATCTTCGTATTTTTTAGGAGTAACATCCTGGTAGTAATATCCGTCATTTAAAACTAATTTTAAAATACTGGATTTTTCATTACTCATTAATTCACCATCTTTGGCTTTGATAACGGTTTTGTTTTCGCCGGTATTAGTTGGTTTTTCGTGAATCGTAACACCGGTTAAAATGTTTCCATTTTCACCAGATTTTTTGTTGACTTTAATGTTGTAAAACCCAACATCATTAAACTGCCCTTCGGCAATTGCCATGGCGGGCTTAGCTTGCGCAATGTTTTTTCGGAAATTAATAAATTTATATTCCGCATACGGAATCACATTATTGGCGAACCAGAAAGCGACAATACTTAAAACAAAGATAAATACGATTAAACCTCGCATCGCTCTCTGAAGTGATATTCCTGATGATTTCATCGCTGCAAATTCATAATTCTCAGCCAGATTTCCGAAAGTCATAATAGAGGCCAGTAAAACCGATAGAGGTAAAACCAGCGGGATGATTCGCGGCATGGAGAATAAAAGGAATTTCACAACCAAAATCAAATCGAGATCTTTACCTGCAAGTTCAGAGATAAAGAGCCATACGGTTTGAAGTATGAAGATAAAAAAAAGGATTACAAATACCGTAGTAAATGTAATCAGGAATGTTTTTAGTAAGTATTTGTCTAAAATTTTCAACCTTGTAATTAATCTAATTTATTGATGTAGTATTTTGGATATTTGCTCGCTACAAATGTAAATTGATTTTTTGATAAAGGCTGATTGGTTTTAAAAGAATTAACGGTTAAAGTGGTTTTTGTTCCATTTTTTCCGGTTTCGATCAAATTATAAATGTGTTTGGTCTGAACATCAATGCCTAATAGGATCTCTTTTCTTTGGTCTTTAGAGCTTGTAGGAGCTAATTTGATATATTGTATTTTTCTTCCTTTAACATTTTGAACAATATCCATGTTGTATTTGTAGCCGGAATTGAAGAAAGTCAGCATTTTTGAAGGTGTAATAGCTGTATCGTCCTTCTCATTTACTTTAGAAATTGTAACTTCTTCGTCTTCCGGAACGATGGTGTAGGTTTTTTGACCGTCAAATATTTTTGTTACTCCCATAAAGTTCAATACATATTGATTGCCTTTCATGGTAACATTTCCTTTACTGTCCTGATTGATGTTCTCTTTAGCGTTATTCAGGGTGTACTTAAAGTCAATAACAATATTGTTGTAGCTTTTTATTTTTGAAGTTACTTCATTCAATAAATCTTTGGCTTTTTTATCCTGAGCCTGAATAGAAGTGAAGCTCAAAAGCAATAAAACTGCCATTTGAATGCACTTTTTAGTCATCTTAGTAATAGAATTGTTTTGGATTTCCTGAATTTTTGTTTTCATGATGGGATTAATTTTGTTCATTATTAAAAAATTGGTCAAGAGCACTTAAGTCAGTGATGTTTACGGTTCTTGCTTTACTGCCTTCAAACGGACCAACAATACCTGCTGCTTCCAGCTGATCGATCAGGCGACCGGCTCTGTTGTACCCTAATTTTAATTTTCTTTGCAGTAATGAAGCCGAACCTTGTTGCGCATTGACAATAATCTCTGCAGCTTCTCTGAATAAAGTATCTCTTTCGGAAATATCCACATCAAGATTGATGCCATTTTCTTCTCCAACAAACTCCGGAAGCAAATAAGCTGTGGCATAAGCTTTTTGCGAACCGATAAAATCCGTAATTTTTTCCACCTCAGGAGTGTCTATGAAGGCGCATTGTACACGTATCACATCATTTCCGTTGGTGTATAATAAGTCTCCTCGTCCAATCAACTGATCGGCTCCCTGTGTGTCCAGAATGGTTCGGGAATCAATTTTAGAAGTTACTCTGAAAGCAATTCTCGCAGGGAAATTGGCTTTAATTAAACCCGTAATAACATTCACCGATGGTCTTTGTGTGGCAATAATCAGGTGAATACCAATAGCACGGGCCAATTGAGCCAAACGGGCAATAGGAACTTCAACTTCTTTACCGGCAGTCATAATTAAATCAGCAAACTCGTCGACTACCAGAACAATGTAAGGTAAAAATCGGTGGCCTGCTTCAGGATTTAGTTTTCGTGCTCTGAATTTTTCGTTATATTCTTTAATGTTACGTACCATCGCGTCTTTTAGTAAAGAGTAGCGATTGTCCATTTCAACACAAAGTGAGTTCAGTGTATTCACTACTTTTGCATTGTCAGTGATGATAGCATCTTCTGTATCAGGAAGTTTGGCTAAGTAATGTCTTTCAATTTTATTAAAAAGCGTAAGCTCTACTTTTTTCGGATCTACCAGTACAAATTTAACTTCGGCCGGATGTTTCTTGTATAAAAGAGAGGTTAAAACAGCATTCAAACCTACCGATTTTCCTTGCCCGGTTGCCCCAGCCATCAGTAAGTGAGGCATTTTGGCCAGATCGACCACGAAAGTTTCGTTTGAGATTGTTTTTCCTAAAGCAATTGGCAGTTCCATTTCAGCTTCCTGAAATTTAGCAGATCCAATAACGCTTTTCATCGAAACCATTGTAGGGTTTTTGTTCGGAACCTCGATACCAATAGTTCCTTTTCCCGGAATAGGAGCTATAATACGGATTCCTAATGCCGAAAGTGATAATGCGATATCATCCTCTAAACTTTTAATTTTAGAAATTCTGATCCCCGCTTCCGGTACAATTTCGTATAAGGTTACCGATGGACCAACGGTTGCTTTGATCTGCGCAATTTCAATTTTATAATTGCGAAGTGTATCAACAATTTTATTTTTATTTTCTTCTAATTCTTCCTGATTGATTGTAATTCCCCCAGTTGAGTATTCTTTCAATATATCAAGCGTAGGGAATTTATAATTGGATAGGTCTAAAGTAGGGTCGAATAAACCAAAATCGGCTACCAGACGGGAAGCCAGATTCTCTTCGATAATATCTTCTTCTTCCGCTTTTTCGATTACAAATTCTTCCGTATGAACAGGTGTTTTTACAGTTACCGGATTGATATCCATTTGAACTGGTTTTAAAATCGGATTCAAATCAATTTCTGAGGCGTTTGAAATAGTTGGTTTTAAAGCTTCTTTGTTGATTTCGAACTGGCTGATATTAGATTTTAGATGAATGTTGTCTAATTCCGGATCTTCTTCCTCGATGGCAAATTCTTCTAAGTTATAAGCACTTTCGGCTTCCTGAGGTTTTTTTATAGAAGCCAATTCAGAATTGAATTCTTTTTTAGTAGAATCAAAATAGGACTGAATTTTTTCAGGAGATAGTTTGATTTTAAAAATAAGGTATACGATTAATCCGAAAAGTAGTGTAAGTAAAGTTCCGGTTTTTCCGATGTAATCTTGTAAAAACAGATTAAGTTCATATCCAATCGTTCCGCCCAATTCAGGTGCTGAAGTGGCGAAAAATCCAAACAGTACAGAGACAATAATAAGGGCAAAAAGATCCCAAAACCAAGTGTTTTTTAATTTTTTGGTAGAAAGTTCCAAAGCGAGAAACATTCCGGTAAGGAAAAATAAACGGACGAATATAAAAGAGGCAATACCAAAACCTCTGTATACAATTAGATCGGCGAGGAATGCCCCGAATTTTCCGAGCCAGTTTTCTACAATTTCGGTACGATCGCCAAGCTGGCTTACCGCACTTTGGTCAGATTGCCATTGTCCGTTGACATAAAAAGAAATAAAGGCAACTAATAGTGCCACAGAAAAGAGTATCAGAAGACATCCCAAAACAAATTTTTGTTGTTTGGATAGGTTTCCGTACTTTATCTTTTCAGTCTTTGATTCGTTTTTTTTGTCTAAAGTTTCCTTTTTGGTTGTTTTTGCCATTCTTGCGTTTCCTGTTGCCTATATAAATTTTGGGATGTAAATGATTAAGCCTATTGCGATTGCTGTCATCGCGGCAAAAAATACCGCTCCGGCTGCAATATCTTTAATAAAACCGATTCGTTTGCTGTAATCAGGGTGAATAAAATCGGCAATTTTTTCTACTGCCGTATTCAAACCCTCAACGCTTAAAACGAGGCCTATGGCTAATGTTTGACACAACCATTCGGTTTGTGAAATATGAAAGTAAAACCCGGCAATG
Organism: Flavobacterium sp. WG21; assembly: GCF_000335775.1. Taxonomy (NCBI): domain Bacteria; kingdom Pseudomonadati; phylum Bacteroidota; class Flavobacteriia; order Flavobacteriales; family Flavobacteriaceae; genus Flavobacterium; species Flavobacterium sp. WG21. The sequence goes on along the minus strand of NZ_AMYW01000004.1, from coordinate 196,736 downwards.
GTCATGATAATTCCCAGAGAGAATTGAACCATAATGCTGTGTTCTGTTTTGATTAATTTTACCGCTCCGTTAAAAGCATAGGTCATACTTTTTAGACGGCCGGTAACAAAGGTATTGTCTTTTTGAAATTCCATTTAAAGATATTATAATGCTGCTAAAGCTGCTTCGTAATTTGGTTCGTTTGCAATTTCAGCTACTTGTTCAGTGTGTGTTACTTTTCCATTAGCATCAACTACAATGATTACTCTTGAATGTAAACCAGCCAAAGGTCCGTCAACAATTTCTAAACCGTTTGTTTTTCCAAAATCTCCCGCCTGAAAATCGGATAAGTTAACTACATTTTCTAATCCTTCAGCACCACAAAAACGTTTTTGTGCAAATGGTAAATCTCTTGAAATGCACAATACAGTTGTGTTTTCTAAGTTGCTGGCACTTTCGTTGAATTTTCTAACAGATGTAGCACAAGTTCCGGTATCGATACTTGGAAAAATATTTAAAACCAGTTTTTTTCCTGCAAAATTGCTTAAAGAAACAACTGATAAATCGTTTTGTACTAATTTGAAATCAGCTAGTTGTGATCCAACTGTTGGTAATTCGCCTGAAGTATGAATAGGATTTCCTCCCAATGTTATTGAAGCCATGATTTTTATTTAAATTAATGAGGTTCAAAAGTAAGGATTAATATTCGAATCTAAAAGTATTTGTTGATGGGTTTAAGGAGAGATTAAGGTGGGGCTAATAGCCACGAATTCACGAATTATTTTGGATGTATCACAAAGTATATCATTTCGACGAAGGATAAATCGCACTAGGGAATCGATAAAGAGTGGCGATTTTAATTGTGGAGTTTCTTGTGTGATCTGCTTCGCCTATTCGCTATCGCTTGGGTCTCCTTCGACTTCGCTCAGGAGGACACTCGTGGATTAAATTGAGAGTGTGACTGTAAAGTGAGACTGCAAACCGGGACTGCAAACCGAGACTACGATCAAAAACTGAAAACTAAAAAAAGCGCCTCAAAATTGAAACGCTTTCCCTTGTCATGTTTTTTTTATTTGTATGCTCGATTATTTATCGATGGAACCTAAAACACGTTTCATAAACGCATTTAGAGCTTCTTTTTTATCAGTGCCCTGAACTACCATTTTGTGTACTTCAAGCGCACCATACATATTCGAAATTAATTCGCCAATTACATCTAATTCTTCATCTTTTAAAGACGGAATTTCAGTCATCGCTTCTAAAACTTCGATAGTTTCAATGATATAATCCTGATCGTTTTCTTCGATAAATTGGGTTAACTGCTTTATTACGGGTAATTTCATTTTTTTAGATTTTTAGATTACTCGATTATTGGATTATTGGATTATTGGATTTTTAGATAAGGTATAACAATCTAACTTTCCAAAAATCTAACAATCTAACAATCTATTATTATGCGATCGCGTTTACCAAGTCGATTAAAACTTCTTGTTTGTTGGTTTGAGTTTCCCCAACCAATTGTCCGTTTACAAAGGTTGCGAATGTAGGCAGGTTGCTTACATTGGCTAACTTTCTTGATTCCGGTGAATTTTCAGCATCAACCAAAACAAAAGTGATAGCTTCGTTTTCTGTGGCTAATTTTTTGAATTTTGGTTTCATAATACGGCAATTTCCACACCATGAAGCTGAATATTGCACTACTACTTTTTCGTTTTTAGCAACTAAATCTGCTAACGTATCTTCGTTTAAGTCGATTAACATCTGTTTATATTTTTAAGGTTCAAAGGCTCAAAGTTCTTTTTAAATGTATAGAAGAATACAACAAATTAGATTTGTTGTTTGAGATCAATAAGATTCTTTGTGTTTTTTAAGAGGAGTATTAAAGAAACAAAGGTTCAAAGGGATAAAAATTTAAATTTTATAAAGTAGCGAAACCTTTGCTACTCTGTACCTATGAACCTTTGTACCTTTATAAAAAAAAATTAGTTTGCGCTCAAATACTCAGCAGTACTGATTCTGTCAGCAGACATTGCTTCTTTTCCGGCTTCCCAGTTTGCAGGACAAACTTCACCTTTAGTTTGAATGTGAGTGTAAGCATCCACCATTCTTAAATATTCGTTTACGTTACGTCCTAATGGCATATCGTTAACACTTTCGTGGAAGATTTTTCCAGTTTCGTCAATTAAGTAAGTAGCTCTGTATGGTACGTTTGAACCTTCGATGATAACTGAATCAGTTTCTTCGCTGTAGCTTGTAGCTTCGATGTCAAGAATACCTAAAATGTTAGCTAAGTTACGGTTTGTATCTGCTAAGATTGGGTAAGTAACACCTTCGATTCCACCGTTGTTTTTTGGTGTGTTTAACCATGCAAAGTGTACTTCGTTTGTATCACATGAAGCTCCGATTACGATAGTATTTCTTTTTTCAAATTCTGGTAAAGCAGCTTGGAAGGCGTGTAATTCAGTTGGGCAAACAAAAGTGAAATCTTTTGGATACCAAAACAATAATACTTTTTTGTTGTTGTTTACTGCTTCTTCAAAAATGTTGATTTTTAAATTATCACCCATTTCAGAGATAGCATCAACTGCAATACTTGGGAATTTTTTTCCTACTAAAGACATATTTTTCGTTTTAAAGTTAAAAATTTATTTCTGGTGCAAAAGTAGGGCATAAGTGCGTATTCTTACAATAAGAAGTAATTATTAATATTTATTAGCTGATAGTTTTTGATTATGTGTTGTTGTTTGGTTTGTGTAAGTTATTGGATGTCAATATTTACGGGTAAGCTTCCTCTACAAATATTATTTTCAAGAAATTGAATTCCTGCATTTTTTTTGAAATTCTTCGAAATCCTGATACACCTGAATAATTCGGGAAGCTTTAGAAAGATTCGGAATTATTGGCAAAACATAAGGATTTCCGAAAACGTAAAGCAGGCACTTTCTGGTTTCAAGAAGGTCAGAAAGCAATTCTAAAACTTCATCATCGATTTCGAAATTATTCATTGGTTTTGCTTTAGGAACAAACAAAGAAATAATAACTGTTCCGAATGGTTCCAGACCTTTTTTGATTTCTGAAATGGATGAATCTTCGGCATTCTCAAAAGCAAATTCTGCTGAATTTAGTACGGTATTTAAAGTCTGAAAAAATGGATTTTTAGTGTTTTTGTATAAACTTAATTTGGCTAACTGGTTGTTTTTTTGTGCTTCAAAAACCTGTTCGATACTGAAATTATCAATGATTTTTGTGATGGAATTTTGAGCAATTTCAAGGTTTAAAGCTGATGCTCTTTCGAAATTTAGTTCACCTGAAGTAAAGTGATTTTCGGCTAGAATTCCAACTTTTTGCTTGGCTTTGATGATTCGGTTGAAACTTTCTTCAATACGTTCCGGAGAAGCATTTTTAAGAATGGCTTCGATTCCTTCGGGTACATTTTCGGCGAAACATAAAACATCATTCCCCGCATTAAAGGCTTCCCATTCCAATTCTCCTTTGGTTTCGTATAATTTAGAAACACTATGCATGTTCAGCGCGTCAGAAATGACCAGACCATCGTAACCTAGTTTTTCTCGTAAAAGTGTTTCAATAATAGGTTTTGATAAAGTTGCTGAAGTATTTTTTCCTTCATTTAAACTTGGAACAGCTAAATGTCCGATCATAATCGAATCGACATTGTGTTCAATTCCTTTAATAAAAGGGTACAGCTCGTTTTCAAGTAATTCTTCTAAAGTCTCGTTTAAAACCGGTAACCCCAAATGCGAATCGACATTGGTATTACCATGTCCGGGGAAGTGTTTCAGGCAGCCTAAAATTCCGACTTCAGACATTCCTTTAAGATATTCCACAGCAAAATGGGCTACTTTTCCTTTGTTTTCACCAAAAGAACGATAGCCAATTACGGGGTTGTTCGGGTTATTGTTGATGTCGGCTAAAGGAGAAAGATTGTAGTGAATCCCGGCAGCTTTTAAATCTAAACCAATTTGTTTACCCACTTCATAAACCAGATTCGATTTATCTTCCGGTAAGGCGCCTAACGTAATGGCATACGGGTACTGCGGTGTTTTTTCAATGCGCATGGCCAGGCCCCATTCGGCATCAATGCTAATTAGGAGAGGGTTAGTGGCAGCGTTTTGATAACGGACAATCAGGGCTTTTATTTTTTGATAGCTGTCGTCGTTAAAAACAACTTTTTTCTTGCTCTCGTAGTTTGTTGCAGCACTGGCACGGCTGTGGAAAAAGGTAAGTCCGCCAATGTTGTGTTCTTTTATTAAACGTTCAGTTTCCTGAATGTTTTCTTCGGTATCGTTTATAAAAACTGCAGGAAAAAAGAATTGTCCCACTTTTTGTCTTAATGCTTGTGCTGTCATTTTCATTGTTATAAAGTCATTTTCATACAAACACTATTGTCCATTTTCTCGTAAGGAGGATAGTTTGGAATGATAGTGTAGCCTAATTTTTGGTATAAGCTGATGGCTTCCGGTTGATTTTTACCGGTTTCTAAAATCGTATAACGGTATTCAATTTCCTTAGCCCATTGTTCCAGTTCTGCCAAAACCTGAGAAGCAATTCCTCTTTTGCGGAAATCCGGATGTACAAACATGCGTTTGATTTCGACCGTATCTTTTTCTTTTTCTCTGAAAGCACCACAACCAACTGCTATATCATTTTCATAAAAAACGACAACATGTTTGATGAGATCGGTCTTGTTAAACTGATTGTAAAAGGCATGGTCGTCTCCATCTCTGATTTTTAAATCCTGATCCAGTAAAACTACGAGGTTTCTAAAATCAGTGTCGTCAGAGTTTGTTCGTTTTAGTTTGATCATGATTCAAAAAGTTGAGTAAAATAAAACCAAGTTGCTTTTATTTTTTACCATTAAGATATTAAGTAAATTAAGCCAAGCTGAGCTTTATTATCTTAATCTCTTAATGGTGAAAAGAAAATTACGCTTAATTTTAAAATATTTGTTTATTTCAGTTTTGCCTTCTTTTGTTTTGCCAATTGCTTCTTAGTTTCAATTGCTTTCTCGAGTCGGTTTTTGAAACGGAAGAGTTTCGGTAAACCTTCGAGTCGGTCTTCGAGTGTAATTTTTTCAAAAACAACAATGGCTTTTTCTAAAACCCGAATCTCATTATCGAGATCGATTTGGTTTTTGTAGAAGGTTGCCAATCGGTCGTAAGGATGATTTCCTTTAAAACCTTCGCTAATATTTTGTTCGTATAAGACAATTGCTTTTTCCGTTTCTCCTGCTTTTTCCAATTCAATTGCTTTCAGGTTTCGTTCGGCCTGTAAATTTTCATTGATCTCCATAGGTAAGATGTTCGATTTGGGGTTAAACTTCTTCAGACTTTTTTCCAAAATCTTTTGGGAATATTAAAAAACGAGATAAAATAAGACCCGGGATTGTGGCGATTACGACCCAGATAAAGAAGTTTTCATAACCTAAATATTTTTGTATAAAGCCACTAAGCATTCCCGGAAGCATCATTCCTAATGCCATAAAACCGGTCGCAAGTGCATAATGTGCGGTTTTTGATTCTCCTTCTGCAACATGAATTAAATACATCATAAAACCTGTGAAACCAAAACCGTATCCAAATTGTTCCAGAATAACAGTAATACAGGTATAGAGATTTAAAGGAGAGTTAATTTCAAAAAAATATAAATTGATATGAAGATGGAAAATATCCTGTGGTTGAAAATGGGCCAATCCGATAAAACCAAGAATAGGGAGATGCATGGTCAAAAACATAGGAAGCATCCATTTGGTAAGACCATGTTTAGAAAGTGCGATTCCGCCTAAAATTCCTCCAACGGTTAAAGCAAAAATCCCCAGAGTTCCATAGATTATTCCTACAGCTTCCGTATCTAATCCCATTCCGCCTAATTCCTTTCCGTCCAATAAAAAAGGGCTCAACATTTTAAGTAATTGAGATTCACCAAGTCTGAAAACAAGGATAAAAGCGAGAATTATTCCAATTTGTTTTTTTTGAAAGAAACTGGTAAATATGGTTGCAAAGTTTTGATGATGTGTTTTATCAGTACTTTCTAAGGTGTTTATTTCTTCTTTTGGCGTAAAAATGAAATTATAAAGGGTAATAAATGTCATTAATAAACCAACAATAATCATGGTATAGGACCAGGCTTTGGTATTGTCGCCATATTTATGTTCTAAATAACCGGCAAGTAAAACAATTAATCCATTTCCGGCAAGCATCGAAAGTCTGTAAAAGGTACTTCTGATTCCTAAGAAAAAAGATTGCTGCTCTTTGGGTAAAACCAATAGATAAAAACCATCACTGGCAATATCATTGGAGGCTGATGCAAAAGCAGCAACCCAGAAAATGGCTAAAGTCATCATGAAAAAACCACTTGTTGGAATGGTGAATCCAACGATTAAAAAAGCAATGGAGATGAGCAATTGCATCGATAAAAACCATTTTCTCTTAGTTCCTGTCAACTCAATAAAAGGGCTCCAAAGTGGTTTTATCACCCAAGGCAGGTATAATAAACTGGTGTAGATGCCAATATCTTCGTTTGATATTCCCAGATTTTTGTACATAATTACCGAAACGGAGATAATTATAGCATAGGGTAATCCAGATGCGAAATTTAGAAACGGAATCCAGAACCATGGTTTATTATCTATTTTCATTTGGCTGGGCAGGGGTATAAGGTTTAAATGGTTTTTTTAGATCGATAGCTGCGGGCGTACTTTCATTGGCATAATAATCAATAAAGGTTACGGCGCAGGCTTTGTACTGATTTATTTTTTCGGCAGGAATGCTGAATGAAATTACTCCGTTTACTTCGTACACGGTAATTTTATCGATAATTTTTGTAGCGTCATTAATGTCGACTTTCGAAATATGATCTCCGCCATAAATTACGATGTAGCGCACCTTTGTATTCAACGGACTTTTGATCGTGAACGTGTATTTACTGCTGTCTTTTGAATACTCATTGAAAACCGGTGTATCGATTATAATGTGCTTTAAATTAGGAACTGCAGCCGGAAGTGCCGGATATTTATATTGATTTTCTTCTAAAAGACGAACGATGTCAAAGTTTTTGTTCATGAACCATTTGGAACTGAAATAAGCACTTCCACTTACTTTTTTGAAGCTTCTTGCATAATCAATCTGATTTGGAATCTCGCTGGCAAAATTCCAGCTTTTGTCATTGTCTCCTCTGATTTTATAAGAGGCATGTCCGATATAAAGCGCAGTATTATTAGAGTTCTCTGACCACCATTTGACCAATTTTGAATAAGAAGCTCTTGGGTTGTTCATACTCCAATACAATTGAGGCAGGATGTAATCGATCCATTTTTGGTCCATCCATAAAACAGGATCTGCGTACAAATCGTCATAATTGGAAGTCGATTGGGTTTCGGAACCCTTTGGATCCTGAGATTTATTGCGCCACACCCCAAACGGACTGATTCCGAATTGTACCCATGGTTTACTGGTTTTGATCATGGTTGAAATGGTGTGTACAAAGTTGCTCACATTTGCACGACGCCAATCACCAAGACTTAACCCGGCTCCGTATTTTTTGTAGGAAGCGGTATCGTTAAAGGTTTTTCCCGGAACAGTGTACGGATAAAAATAATCGTCAAAATGAATGGCATCGATATCGTATTTGTCAACTACTTCTTTTACCACCTTGGTTAGATGTTCCTGAACCTCAGGTAATGCGGGATCGTAATATATTTTTCCGGCGTATTCAACCATCCATTCCGGATGTTTAAAAATGTCGTGATCGGGACTTAACTGCTGTTTGTTCAGGTCGAAAGTAGCGCGATAAGGATTCAGCCATGCGTGAAATTCAAACCCTCTTTTATGGGCTTCTTCGATCATCCAGGCCAAGGTATCGTAATATGGATTGGGTGCCTGTCCTTCTTTCCCTGTCAGGAAACGGGACCATGGTGCGAGTTCTGTTGGATATAAAGCATCTCCAACGCTTCGAATTTGAACTATTACGGCGTTGTAGTTTAATTTTTTATAAGCTTCTAAAATCTCAAGATAGTCCGCTTTTTCTTTTTCTACGCTGTCTTTAGCCGTTTTAGGCCAGTCGATGTTGACCACAGTTGCAATCCAGACCCCTCTAAATTCGTTTTTAGGGTAAAGTGTTTTTTCCTGTGCATCGGATTTCCATCCGAATAAAAATAAAAATAGAATAGAGAATAATAGTTGCTGATTTTTATGCATTTCAATCTTTTTTAACAGAAACCAAAAATAGTTTTTTTAGATGAGTATAAGAAATTATAATTTTAGAATAGTAATTTAAGGGGAATGTTTAATTGTTTCATCGTTTATTCGTTTAATTGAGGGTTGATAAACGGAATGAAATTGTTTACTGTTTATGGTTTTTAGTTTGTTGTTTATGGTTTATTGTTTATGGTTTATTGTTTATAGTTTGTAAATTAAAGTTGTCTGTCTGAGCGGAGTCGAAGACAGGTCAACGAGAACGAGAAGGGCTTCGACTTCGCTCAGCCGGACATTAGTTTTAGTTTTGTAAATCAATAATCGTTTATCAGAATTTTTAAATCTAAAGGGTTTATAATATGTTGTTTATAGTTTGTAAATCGAAACTGTCCGTCTGAGCGGAGTCGAAGACAGGTCAACGAGAACGTGGGGGCTTCGATTTCGCTCAGCCGGACATTAGTTTTAGTTTTGTAAATCAATAATCGTTTATCATAAATCCTAAAATCAAAAGGATTTATACCTTAAAAATGAGCTTCTTCTTATAAAAATACCCTAAAATACAACTCCATAATAGTACATAAAGTACAGAATAAGTAAGAGACGATAACAATTGATTTTCAAAAAGAGGACTGATCCAGTACTGGTACGCATAGTCTCTAACGTTTATAGTCTCGGAAATATTTTGAGGATTCTGAATTTTAATCATCGCAAGTGCACGAGGCAGTATGCCGGAAACAAAAAATACAATCATTGGATTTACGCCCCAGCTGAGTAAAAAAGTTGTCCATTTTTTGTGATTGAGGATATCTACTACATAATAGATCAAGGTGAGGATAAACAAACCAATCCCGGCAGTAAATAAAACATATGAGCTGCTCCAAAGTGCTTTATTTATAGGGAAAAATAGAGACCACAATGATCCTGAGATAATCAGCGCAACACTAAGGATTCCCATTTTTTTTGCAATTTCGGTTTTGGGTATGGGTTTTAGAAGCAATTGTCCTATTAATAGTCCGATCAATCCGTTTGCTATAGTGGGTACGGTGCTCAAAATTCCTTCCGGATCCCAGGTTTTGGTAGCGATGTACATGTGATCTTTGAGTAAAATACTATCGAGCCATGACGCTAAATTGGTACCCGGTTCCAGGTTTGCGGGACCAATTCCGGGAACCGGAACCAGTGTCATGATCACCCAATAGCCCAATAAAATAAGAGCACTCAGAATGATTTGGGTTTTTACGTTTGTTTTTAAATAGACGAGTGAAACCAGGAGATAAACAATTCCGATGCGCTGTAGTACACCGGGAAGTCTGACATCGCTGAAATTTTCGTGTCCGCCATAAGCTAAAACGAGAAAAATAATGAAAAGACCAACCGCTAAAATAGTTTTAATTTTAAGGTTGAAGTTTCCAATTAAAGCATATCCAACTAAAGCGGTGAGCACTAAACGGACAAGAAGAAGAGGGAATCCGTCAAGTCCCAGAAAATAAATGCTGTTGAAAAAATACAGAAAAAATCCCAGGCAAATGATGCGCAGAGAACGGGTGATTATTTTTAAGATGTTTTCGGGCTTGTCCTGTTTAATGGGCATGGCCAAAGGAATTGCAATTCCGACAACCAGAATAAAAAACGGAAAAACGAGATCGGCTAAGGTACAGCCGTTCCACTTTGCGTGATCTAGAATGGGGTAAACATAATCCCAGCTTCCCGGATTGTTTACAACGGTCATTAATAAGACGGTAAGGCCTCTTAAAACATCAACTGAAATGATACGGTCTTTCATTTTTTGGTGTATTATTTAATCAGGTAACGAAATTTTCCCCATGGTTACGGATGGAATTCCTTTGTGTGAGCCAAAATTAAAATCTTCGCCAGCTATAGTTTCATTAGCCAAAATAGCAAACAAAACGGCTTCTTTGGCATCGCCTGAAATACCCAGTTCATCTGTTTTGTGAAAATCGCAAGGCAACAATTCTTTAAGCCATTGCACTAGTAAGGGATTGTGCATGCCTCCGCCGGACAGGTAAATTTTGAAATCTTCGAGTTTGTCGGTGGAGTTGTTTACGGCATAATGAATGGCTTCGGCAATCGTTTCGGCGCTAAAACGGGTTAAAGTGGCCAGTAAATCGGGAGCAGAAATGGTTTCAGAGGAACTTCTGGTCAAGGCTGTTTTTACGTATTCGGCACTAAAAAGCTCCGGACCTATTGTTTTTGGAAATTCCTGACGGAAAAAAGCATCGTCTTTTAAATGATCGAGCAATAACTGATTTACAGTTCCTTTTCGGGCTATTTCGGCATCTTTGTCGTAACTTTTTTCAGGGTAATACTGTTTTGTAAAAAGATCGATCAGGGTATTTCCGGTTCCGGTATCGGTTACGAAAGTTTCTTCGGGATTTAATGAAGCAGGTAAGAAGGTAAAATTAGCAATACCACCCATATTGAGCATGATGCGATTTTCGCCCTTTTTTCCAAATAAAAAATAATCTCCGTAAACAGCTAACGGAGCGCCTTCACCACCTGCTGCAATGTGTTTTTGTCTGAAATCGGAAAGGGTAATGATACCTGTTTTTACGGCAATATGATCGCCATCGCCAATTTGTAAAGTGGCGTTTGGAAATTTTTCCTGTTGGTGTAAAAACTTAGGAGCGTGCAAAACCGTTTGTCCATGTGAAGCAATCAAATCGATTTCGGCGGAGGGAATATTTCGTTTTTTGAGAAAATTATTGATCATTTCGGCATGCAGTAAACCAATCCATTCGTTGAGCATCACCAAATGTTGAAAATCAATTTCTTTCTTCGCGAAAACTTTACGGATTTCAAATTTAATGTCTTCCGAATAATCAATGGTTTCAAATTGAGCTATTCTGACAGTGCTATTTTGCCCAGAACCTGAAATTTCGCATAAGGCAATATCGAGCCCGTCAAGCGAAGTGCCGGACATTAACCCAATAATGCTGCGGGTTTCTTTTTGAGCAATTTGGTACAGTGCGTTTATATTTTTATTCATGAAAATTGAATTTTATAAAGACGATTTGAATAATAAAAGTGAGAAAATGAACTCTTTGGGTATAATTGTTTTTAACACATAGAAACATAGTATTACTTGTTGTGTAAAAGGCGTTTCACTTGCATCAGTACACATAACTGAATGTTAAAAAAAACATTTAGACTCATTGATATTTAAGTAAAATAATGTGCGTAAATCTTTTTATTCTCATTTTATCTGCCTGATCTGCTAAATCAGCGTGAAAAAAGTTAGCCCGCAAATTTAGCAGATTTAGCAGATTTAAATTAGAGTTATAGTCCAGTGTGTTGAAATATTTTTTTCTTTACATCCAATGGGTTAAAATTAGAGTATTTTGGCATTAATCGGCTTAAAAGTATATTTTTTCGTCGGTTTTTTTGCTGGTAAAATAAAGGCCTGTATAGGTAATTAGTGCATTTATAAGGATCAATTCATTGTCAAAGACATAACCGAAAAGAGCTTTCGAATTTTCGCTTAGTACATAAGTTAAAATAGGGGCTACGATACAAAACCAAGGTACCAGTTTGTCGGTTACAATTCTGTTTTTCTGAAGTAATCCAAAAGCATACAAGCCCAGCAGCGGCCCATAAGTATACGAAGCGGCCTTGAAAACCAGTGCCACAACAGAACTGTCATTAAAAGAATTAAGAACTATAATGACCAAAAAGAACAGAAACGAAAAGGCGAGGTGCACTACATGTCTTCGTTTTACATTTTTAGGATTTGAAATGTTTTCGGTTTTATCCATTCCCAGAAAATCAACACAAAAAGAAGTGGTCAGAGCTGTTAAAGCAGAGTCGGTTGTAGCAAAAGTGGCTGCAATGATTCCTAACAAAAATACCAGAGCGGGAACAGTAGCCAAATGATTCAGTGCAATCTCCGGAAAAAGAAGATCCGTTCTGGGTTTGTTGGTTACCAAATCCAGCGGTACGGAAATGTTGTTTTTTGCAGCATACATATACAGTAAAGCTCCAAGACTTAAAAAAAGAAGACTGATTGTGACAAAAATAACGGTAAAAGTGTACATGTTTTTTTGTGCTTCTTTAATGTTTTTGCAACTGATGTTTTTTTGCATTAAATCCTGATCCAGTCCTACCATCGCAATCATGATTAGTAACCCTCCTAAAAATTGCTTGGCAAAATGGTATTTATTGGTCAGGAAATCATCAAAGAAAAAAGTTTTAGAGTACTTACTGTTTCGAATTGCTGAAACCGATTCGAAAATGGTTAAGTCTAAACTGTTTAACACGAAATAGATGGTGATAAAAACGGAGGACACCAAAAAGAAAGTCTGTAAAGTATCTGTGATAATAATGGCTTTTAAGCCGCTTCGGTAAGTATATAAAAAAACAAAGGTTAGACCTAAAAATACGGTGAGCGGAAACGGAATGTGATAGTAGTCAAAAACATAACGCTGCAGTACAAGTACAACCAAATAAAAGCGCAAGGCAGAACCTATGGTACGGCTTACCAGAAAAATAGAGGCAGCCGTTTTGTAACTGTTTGTTCCCATTCTTTTTTCGATATAGCTGTATATCGAGGTAAGATTCATTCTGTAATACAAAGGGAGTAATACTTTTGCAATTACAATAAGCCCTACGGCCTGTCCCAATATAAACTGAAAATATTTGAACTGCTCTCCGTTTGGAGATCCTACCTCGCCCGGAACGGAGATAAACGTTAGTCCGGACAGCGAAGTGCCAATCATTCCAAAAGCTACTAAATACCATTTGGAGTTTTTATTGGCTTTGAAAAACGAATCGTTGTCCTGTCCTTTTTTGCTGATGATTTGAGAAATCAGTAATAGTATGCCAAAATATACGATGATGAAGATTAAGATGGTGCTTGAAGACATTTTGGTTTTGAATTAGTGATGAGATTATTTTTTTAAGTTGTTCATGAGCTTGATAAAAGATCTGTTAAACACAACATTGTTATTTCTACGTAGGAGAAATCACACGCGAAACTCCGCATAGAAAGTCGCCAATCTTTGTCGAATTACTAGTGTGATTTCTCCCTTTGGTCGAAATGACGTAAACTTTGCAGGAAATTTATTCACCATAGTAGTAAAGAGTTTATTTCTTAGCGTTGTTTGCCTGTAAAACAGCCCTCACACTTTTGTGTTTCTCTAACAGTTCAGCTGCCAGATCGTGTTCAATTTGAAGTTCTTCCACGATCATTTTAATAGCTCTTTTAACTAATTTTTCGTTAGACAATTGCATGTCGACCATTTTGTTGCCTTTGATTCTTCCCAATTTGATCATAACCGAAGTTGAAATCATATTTAAAGTTAGTTTTTGTGCTGTTCCTGCTTTCATGCGGGTACTTCCGGTCAGGAATTCGGGGCCAACCACAACTTCAATCGGATAATCGGCAACTTCGGCAATCAGTCCTTTACTGATACAGGAAATGCTTCCGGTTTTAATATTGTTTTCTTTGGCTTTTTTAAGTCCGCCCAATACATACGGAGTGTTCCCGGAAGCAGCTATTCCGATAACAAAATCCAGACTCGAGATCTGATGTTTCGATAAATCTTTCCAGGCCTGCTCGGTATCGTCTTCGGCATTTTCTACGGCTTTTCGAATGGCGGTATCGCCTCCGGCAATAATTCCGATAATCATATCATGGGATACTCCAAAAGTAGGAGGGCATTCAGAAGCATCTAAAATTCCAATACGCCCTGAAGTTCCGGCACCAATATAAAATAATCGTCCGCCCAACTGCATTTTTTTCACGATGGCTTTGACCAGTTTTTCAATTTTCGGAATTTGCTTTTCAACAATATGAGGTACCTTTTGATCTTCTGTATTCATGTTGATCAGCAGTTCTTTGGTGCTCATCTGATCCAGATTTTTATAAAGGGACTCTTGTTCGGTTTCGGGGTTTTTATTTTTCATAATACATAGCTGTAGTATTGTTTAATCGTTTATTTGTTTAACCGTTAAGCTGTTTATGGTTTATTGTTTATTGTTTATTGTTTGGAAATCAAAAAACAATAATCACAGAATGTCAGTCTTCGACTTCGCTCAGACTGACAATGCCTCGACTTCGCTCGGCCGGACAATGCTTCGACTTCGCTCAGACTGACAGACTCGATTTATAAATCAAAAAATAATAATCAGAGAATGTTAGTCTGAGCGAAATTAAAATTGTCAGTCTGAGCGAAGTCGAAGACCGACAATTTTTAAATAGCCGGATCAGCAGGAGTATTTGTATTGTTGTTTCGTTCAGAATCCGGATAAGGATACCAGTTGCGATTTCTTTCGGCACTGGCTGTTCCTGCTCCCGGACGGTCAAATCTTCTGCTGTCTTCCAGTTTTAGGCTCGACATGTACATTTCGATACAGCGGTTGCGGTAAATTTCGGTTAAGATAGCCGGTTTGGTTGCGGCTCCTGCATATGGAGGAAGATTGGCACCAATGCCATAAGTATCTGCTCCGGCTGTTTTGGTTAAAACCTTATTGAGTTCGATAAGTGCTTGCGGTAAATTGTCTTTTCGGGCATAACTTTCGGCTTTAATTAGTATCATTTCGCCTGGTAAATACAGTGGAATCGATTTGGTATTCGAATCAAAGAACCCTGTGGCAACAGTTGGATTTGAACCCGGTTTGATGTAAAAATTCAGTCTTCCGTCTGAGTTTGAAGGAGCTAAAGCAGGAGGTAATCCCAAAGTCAGATCAACAGGCTGAAAAACATTGTTGGTCGTAATCGAGATATAAGCAATAGGGTTGGCGCTAATCTGATCAAAAGCAAAAACCGATTTTACAGACAGGTCAACCATACCGGCATAGGTAATGGCGTTGTCGTAATCTCCTGCCATCAGATACGTTCTGGCTAATAAGGCATAAACGGTATTTTTGTAATTAATGCTAGTAACCAATCCTGTTGCTCCGGTCGCTTTGTCCAGCAGTGGTTCTGCTACTTTTAAAATTTTGATGGCTTCGGTTAATACATCTGCTCTGGAATCAAATGTGGCGTTTTTACCTGTTTTTAGCGGTACGCTTTGAAAATACTGTACCAGAGTGGTAATTGCCATTGCCTTAAAAATAGAAGCATGAACCATAACACTGGCTTTTTCGGTATCTGAAGTTAATACGTTGACATTATCGATCACTTTTTGCGATTCAGATTTAATTACTAAACATTGTGACCACAGATTGTTTACGACCTGATTTTTGGTCGAAAGTACGCCGCCGCCCACAGAAAGTTCACCTTCGTCAACATTTCCGGCGTTTAGCAATCGCAGTTCTTTTGTGGTAAATCCGTTTCCGGTAATGGTGTTGTAAACGGGGCTTGTTCGGTCAACGCTCCAAAGAAGCTGTAGTCCGTTGGCAGCACCAATAACTCCCTCTCGGGTTCCAAAAACTAATTCCTGAGAGGGCTTGGTAGGGTCTAGATAATCTTCGTTACAGCTTGTTAAAAGCATTGTAAGGGCTACTATAGGGATGAATATTTTTTTCATGATGTTTTAATTTGGTTAGAATTGAACTTTTACCGCCAAGGAATAAGAACTTGGAATTGGCACGGTTCCAAAATTGTATCTCGCAACCGAAGACTGTCCGCCTGAGTTGGTTTCCGGATCGAAACTGGTAAAGTGATCCCACGAAATCAGGTTTCTTCCACTGGCTGTAACCGTCAGATCGTCAAAGAATTTGTTTAATTTTCCGAAAGAATAATTCAGTGAAACTTCTCTTAATTTCAGATAACTTCCGTCTACCACTCTAAATTCTTCCACATTATAAACCGACCAGATGTACCCACGTGGTAATTCACCGTTAAGTTCCTGAGTCACAATTTTTCCTGATCCTACACCTTGTCGGGTTCTGTAATCGGCATCAAAAACGTCTACGCCCTGAACACCGTCAAACAATACAGAAAGACCGAATTTTTTGTAATTCAGATTGGCTCCGAAAGCTATAATATAATCCGGGTTTGGATTCCCAATTTGTTTGTTCAGAATAGTTCCGGTTGGCTGTCCTGAAGCATCTCTTTGTGGTGCTCCGGTATTGACATCTCCTTTTTCGGTTTGTGGATATCCGCTTGGAGTTAACAACAAACTGCCATCAGGATTTCGGGCAAAATAAGTTCCGTAGAAAATTCCGATAGGTTTGTCCATCTCTACAAAAACTGGAGCTCCTGCTAAGTTACTGTCCAGTTTGAAACGAGTTTGTGGTAATCCTGTCACTTTGTTTCGGTTGCTGCTGTAGTTTACAAAAACATCAAGGTGCAGGTTTTCTTTTTTGATCAGATCGTATTTCAAATTGATTTCGAACCCTTTGTTGTTCATTTGTCCGATGTTTTTAATCGTATTTGTTGCGCCTTCAGAAGCTGCCAACTGAACCGGCAATAACAAGTCATCAATATCGGCATTGTAATAGCTGAAAGATAAATTAAGACGGTCTTTGATGAAACCAAAATCACCTCCAATTTCATACGTAACACTTTGTTCCGGTCTTAAATCCAGATTTCCTTGTTTGAATCCTTCGATCGTAAAAGCACTGTTTCCTAAAAGCGTTCCCGTAGAATAATTGGTAAAACGGGCATAAGGTTTAATCGCGGTTAAACTTCCTGATTTTCCCCATGAAGCTCTAAAACGTACAGAACTTACAGCATCGTGAATATTTTGCATAAAAGGTTCGTCTGAAAATACATAACTCACACTTGCTTTTGGATAAAACTGAGAGCGGTTAGCACTCGAAAAAATAGTCGAAGCATCCTGTCTTCCTGCAACTGTAAGGTATAATTTGTCTTTGTAACCAACAGTTTCCTGAAGGTAATATCCCCATAAATTATATTTGGACTGACTGGAACTTGGTGAACCCGGAATCAAAGTATTAAAAGCATTGATAGTTTCGATAAAAGGTTTTAAGTTACGTCCTTCAACTGCTGCAAAATTATCGCGATACGTCTGCACATTGTAACCTCCGTAAGTAGTAGCTTTCCATTTGTCGTTAATATTCCAAAGATATCTTAAATTCAAATCGTTATTGAATTGTACTACTCTGTTAGTAGCCTCAGAAACATACCCGTCATTGTAGTAAGCAGGATTCACAACATATGGATATCTAGGGATGAATACATTTCCTCTCTGATTGTAGTTGTCGATACCAAAAATCAAATCGGCATTGAAATTTTTAAACGGTGTGTAGTTCAATTGCAAATCCGAAATAATACGATCCGTATTTTGTTTGATTTTGAAAGTTTCGATAATCGAAAGTGGATTCACCCTGTTTGGATCAACAGCTAAAAGATTGCCATTTACGTCTCTTTGATTGATGTCGTAGATATTATTGGTGATGTTGATCGCGTTAATCGGACTCCAGAAGACGTTTCCGTCCGGTTTTTCATTCGAACTGGAGTTTACATAATTTAATCCCACTGTAGCGGATAGTTTTGAGTTGAAGTCATGTTTCAATCTCACTTTGGCACCCGCTCTTTTAAAATCGGTATTTTTTATAATTCCTTCGTTTACCAGATAACCAAGAGAAGCAAAATATTTGGTTTTCTCGTCTCCGCCTTGTAGGGAGAAATAGGTATCAGTTCCGACACCCGTAGTAAAAATATCATCCTGATAGTCATGTCGCTGTACATTAGTTGTTCTGGTTTCAAGGTTTCTGCCTAAAACCGTTACTGTAGTTGGACTCGCAGGATTTCCCTGAATTGGGAACAGGGCTGGTGAAGTACTTACAAACTGCTTGTCAGACATATTCATGTCCAGTTTTTTGCGAATTTGGTTAGAAGTCACGCTGGTTGAAAAGGTATATCTGGTTTCTCCTGCGACTCCTTTTTTAGTTGTAATTAAAACCACACCATTGGCCGCTCTTGATCCGTAAATGGCTGCGGCAGCACCTCCGTTTAAGACTTCAACGCTTTGAATATCGTTAGGATTAATGTCCGCAGATCTGTTCTGACCAATTTGCATGTTAGAGTTTCCAGTAGTCACGTTTAGGTTGGTTACGTTGGTAGTGGCGTTGTTTAAAACCACACCATCAATAACATATAAAGGATCTGAAGAACCTAATATAGAAGAAGTTCCTCTAAGCTTGATACTGAAACCCCCGGCTGGATCACCCGAGTTTTGAGAAACCTGAGCACCAGCAATTTTTCCCTGCAGCGCCGTAGAGAGACCTCCGGGCTGTGCTTTAACTAAATCTTCTCCTTTTAAACTGGTTACTGCATTTCCGAGTTCTTTACGGGTAGCGCGTACGGTGGAACCCAGTACAACAACTTCAGAGAGAGCGTTCGTTTCTTCGGTCATTTTAAGGTTGATTGTAGTCATGTTTGCTGTGACCTTGATTTTCTCCGAAGCAAATCCTACAAAACTAAAAACGAGCGTTTCGTTTTCATTTGCAGTGATGCTGAATTTTCCGTCCAGATCAGTTGTAGTGCTTTTAGAAGTACCTTCGATCAAAACGGATACTCCTGGAAGAGAAAGTCCGTCGGTAGTACTGATAATCGTACCGGTTACGGTTTTTGACTGCGCAAAAATGGGCTGCGCAAACAAAATAATTCCAAATAAAAAGAATAGTTTTTTCATTTTTAAAATATTTGTTTGGTTAGAGATTTTAAATGTAGAGAATTATTTTTTATAAATGCAAATTTTTGCAACATATTTAATTAAAATATTAAAAAACGCATAAAAACGCATATAATTATGATTTTGTAAATGCTGTGAGGTTTTTATGGGGTGTTTTTGAAATAATTGTTTAATAATCATGCATGATCATGCAATATATTTTTATATTTGTTCAAAAAAGTTAAAATGCTTAAGAAAGAGAGACATCAGTTTATCATGGATAAATTCAAGAGTGTCGAAAAGATAAACACGATCGATCTTGCCACAGAGCTCAGTATCTCTGAGGATACCATACGCAGAGATTTTAACGAATTGCACAACAAAGGCCTGATCAATAAGGTATACGGTGCGGCTTTTCCCGTAAAGGAGAAATCCAGTAACGTTTTTGATATATATATAATCAATGAAGATAAAAAGAGAATAGTAGGGCAGAAAGCCTTATCGTTTCTGAATGAAGGTCAGGTGATTATCATGACCGGAGGAACTACCAATTTGTCTTTTTGCAAACTCATTCCAATTGATTTTTCGGCTACCATATATACGTATAGTCTTCCTATAGCCATGCAATTGTCGCAGCATCCTAATATAGAACTGATTTTTATTGGTGGAAAACTGCAGAAAAAAGCCATGGTAACCGTGGGTATCGATGTGGTACAGGTACTGTCTAAAATCAAAGCCGATGTTTGTTTTCTGGGAGTGAGTAGTTTAGATGTTAATCAGGGACTTACCGAAATGGGTTACGAAGTTTCGATCATCAAAAAAGAAATGATTAAAGCTTCTGATAAGGTAATTGTCCTTGCAACTTCCGATAAAATTAATGGCAAAATGCCACATCAGGTTTGTGGTCTCGATAAAGTAGATGCTATCGTTACTGAGCTCAATTCTAAAAGTCCCAAAATCAAAGGTTTTATAGAAGCAGGAGTACGGATGGTTTAATGGAATTGCATGATTGTGCAGTATTTGTTTTAGATGCCTTTTAGAGAATAGATAGAGGTTAAAAAAGTTGTGAAATTAAAGAAAGCTTGTAAAACACAATCAAAAGAAAATCTCAGAACCTTAGCGCCTTTGCACCTCAGAACCTCAAAAAAAACTATTTTTGTAATTCACGGAATCCGTTTTAGTTTATAAACCAAGTTATAATGTCAATAATTAAAGAGTTAGAACAATTATCAGCATCATTAGAAGGAACCCTTTTATATGATGATCTTCATAAAACGCTTTATTCGACCGATGCTTCTGTGTATCGAATTAAACCCAATGCGGTAGCGATTCCCAAAACAATTGAAGATATTGCCAAGCTGATAAAATTTGCAGGACAGCATCAGATGTCGATTACGCCAAGAACGGCCGGAACTTCGTTGGCAGGACAGGCAGTAGGAGACGGATTGGTTGTTGATGTGTCGAAGCATTTTACTAAAATTATTTCGTACAATGCCGAAAAGAAAACCGTAACAGTTGAGCCTGGTGTAATTCGCGACGAGCTCAATTTGTTTTTAAAACCGCACGGCGTATTTTTTGCCCCAATTACATCAACTTCAAATCGCGCAATGATTGGCGGTATGGTGGGGAATAACTCTTCAGGAACCACTTCGATTCGATATGGAGTGACACGTGATAAAATTGCTGAGGTAAAAGCTCTTTTAAGCGACGGTTCGGAAGTGGTTTTTAAGGATCTGACTTCTGCTGAATTTATCGAAAAAACCAAAGGGGATAACTTAGAAAATAAAATATACAAAACCATTTACGACGAGCTTTCTGTTGTTGCCACTCAGGAAGAAATTGTAAAAGAGTTTCCGAAACCCGAGATTCACCGAAGAAATACAGGTTATGCTGTTGATATTTTGCTGAAATCGGATTTGTTTGGCGGAACTGAACCCACTGTCAATTTAGGCAAACTGCTTTGCGGGAGCGAAGGAACACTGGCTTTTACAACTGAAGTGACGCTGAAAGTAGACGACCTGCCTCCGCCTCACAGCATTATGGTTGTGGGACATTATCACACGATTCAGGAATCATTAGAATCTGTTGTTGTAGCAATGAAGCATCATTTGTACACGGCAGAAATGATTGATGATACCATTTTAGATTGTACCAAAACGAATCGGGAACATATTAAAAATCGTTTCTTTTTGGTGGGGGAGCCCAAAGCTATTATGTTGTTTGAAGTCGCGTCGAATACTTTAGAAGATGCTGAAAAACAAGCGGATACTTTGATTGCTGATTTGGAAAAAAACAATTTTGGTTATGCACGAGTAAAGATTTATGGGAAGGATATTGACAAAGCGAATGAACTGAGAAAAGCCGGTCTGGGACTTTTAGGAAGTATTGTTGGTGATGATAAAGCAGCCGATTCAATAGAAGATACTGCGGTTGAATTGAGCGATTTGCCGGCTTATATTGCTGAATTTTCAGCCATGATGAAGCGTCACGGACAAGAGGCAATTTATTATGCACATGCCGGAGCGGGTGAGCTGCATTTGCGTCCGGTGTTGAATTTGAAAAAAACATCCGATTTAAAACTTTTCAGAACCATTGCAACCGATGTGGCTGTTTTGGTTAAAAAGTACAGAGGATCTCTGAGTGGAGAACATGGTGACGGAATCGTGCGTGGTGAATTTATCCCATATATGATTGGCGAATCCAATTATGAATTGCTAAAAAGAATTAAGCTGGCGTTTGATCCCAACTCGGCTTTGAATATTGGTAAGATTGTGAATGCCTTAAAAATGGACGAAAACCATCGTGTGGTTTCGGGCAGAGTTGAACCGGATATTAAGACGTTTCAGGATTTCTCGGATAGTTTGGGGATTTTGCGTGCTGCCGAAAAATGTAACGGTTCCGGTGATTGCAGAAAGTTACCGTCGGCAGGAGGAGCCATGTGTCCAAGTTACCGCGCGACGAAAAATGAAAAAGAAACCACGCGTGCCAGGGCGAATGCCTTACGAGAATATTTGACCTATTCAGAGAAAGAAAATAAATTCGACCAGAAAGAACTTTACGAAGTTTTTGAATTGTGTGTGAGCTGTAAAGCCTGTGCCAGCGAATGTCCGAGTAATGTAGACGTAGCCACGCTGAAAGCAGAATTTTTATACCAATATCAAAAAGCAAACGGCTTTTCGACCCGAAACAAAATCTTTGCACACAATGCCAAACTGAATAAAATGGGAAGTTTGTTTCCGTCGATTACGAATTTTATTTCCAATCAGTCTCTCGTGAAAAAAAGCATGGGAATTGCTCCGGAAAGACAGGTTCCGTTATTGGCGAAAAAAACGTTCAGAAAATGGTACGAAAATAATAGGCCACAGCAAAATAATTTCCCCAACGGACAAGTGTATTTGTTTAATGATGAATTTACCAATTATTACGATGTTAATATCGGTATAGATGCTTTTGAACTATTGACAAAATTAGGTTACGAAGTTTTAATCGTCAATCATGAAGAAAGCGGAAGAACGTATTTGTCGAAAGGATTTTTGGAAGAAGCGAAGAAAATTGCAGATATCAATGTGACTATTTTTAAGGATTTAGTTTCAGCAAAAGCACCTTTAATCGGAATAGAACCTTCGGCAATTTTAACGTTCAGGGACGAATATTTACGTTTGGCAACGAACAAAGAAGCAGCTGAAAAAGTAGCTAAAAATGCTTTTACGATAGAAGAATTTTTTAAAAGAGAAATTGTCGATGGTAAGATCACGGCCGATTCTTTTTCGGCAGAAAAGAAAGAAATTAAAATTCACGGACACTGTCATCAGAAATCCCTGAGTTCTGTTGAGGCGACATTTGCTATGCTGAATTTACCAACGAATAATGTGGTTACCATTTACAATTCAGGTTGTTGTGGAATGGCGGGATCATTCGGTTACGAAAAAGAGCATTACCAGGTAAGCATGCAAATGGGGGAAGATACATTGTTTCCGAAAGTAAGAGCGACCGCTCAGGACGTAAAAATCGCCGCAGCAGGAACTAGTTGCCGTCATCAAATTTATGACGGAACGAGCAGGGAAGCAGAGCATCCGGTGAGTATTTTGAGAAACTGTTTGAAGTAGAATGTTGTTAGCCACGAATTTCACGAATTGACGCAAATTTTTTTGTTTCTAATCTTTGTAAAAAAAAATAGATTCTATTCTTTTTGCCACAGATTATGAGGATTAAAATGATTTAGAATAAAAGAAATTGGCGTTAATCTGCTAAATCTGCAGAATCTGCGAGAGAAAAAATAGTCAAGTATTTGAAATGCTAAAAAGTTTTCCCGCAGATTTTGCAAAATTTGTGCTAATTCGTGCAATTGCTTCGCCTGTTCGCTATCGCTCGGGTTGTGGCGGAAAAAAAAATCGGCGTGAATCCGCAATAATCCGTGGGTGAAAATAATTCATCACAAAAAGCGATGCAAAACAAAATCGTTTTATATATTTGAAATCAGGATAATTTTTGCATTATTTGCAAAATAAAACCACAAAGACCGAATTAAATTAATTTTAAAAGCATAATTACATATGGCATTATCAGGTTTATTCCGAAAAAAAACGGTACAAGATATTCTGAAGCAGGTTGCAAAAAACGATGCAGACGGTCATAATGCATTAGGAAAACACTTAACTGCCAGAGATTTAACTGCCTTCGGAATTGCTGCTATAGTGGGTGCCGGAATTTTTAGTACGATCGGAAAAGCCAGTGCAGATGGCGGACCAGCCGTTATATTTTTGTTTTTATTTACAGCGGTAGCTTGTAGTTTTGCCGCTTTTGCCTATGCAGAATTTGCCTCAATGGTACCTGTTTCAGGAAGTGCTTATACCTATTCTTATGTGGCATTTGGTGAAATTATAGCCTGGGTAATTGGCTGGGCTTTGATCATGGAATACTCCGTTGGAAATATAACCGTTGCGATATCGTGGAGTGATTATTTTACGGGACTTCTCGCCAGTGGAGGGGTTCATCTCCCGCAGTGGGTTCAGATGGATTATTTAACCGCTTCAAACGGATTTAATAACGCAACAGCTTTAATGCATAGTGGAAAAGCCTTTGAAAATTTAGAACCTGCTCTGCAGTCTGCTTATACGGCCTGGACAACTTCTCCGGTTTTATTTGGCTCGTTTCATTTTGTTGCCGATCTTCCGGCTTTATTAATTATCATCTTGATTACGGCATTGATTTACCGCGGAATGAAAGAATCCCGTAATGCCAGTAATATCATGGTTGTGGTAAAACTTTGCATTGTACTTTTGGTAATTGCGGTTGGGATATTTTACGTAGATACAGCCAATTGGGATCCGTTTGCACCAAATGGAGTAAGTGGTGTATTAAAAGGAGTTTCTGCAGTATTTTTCGCTTACATTGGTTTTGATGCCATTTCAACTACAGCCGAAGAATGTAAAAATCCGCAAAGAGATTTACCACGCGGAATGATGTGGGCGATTATTATTTGTACGCTTTTGTATATCGCCATTGCCTTGGTTTTAACCGGAATGGTGCGTTATAACGAATTAAATGTAGGTGATCCGCTAGCGTTTGTATTTGAAAAATTAGATTTAAAATGGATGTCCGGAATTATTGCAGTAAGTGCGGTAGTGGCAATGGCCAGCGTTTTGTTGGTTTTTCAAATGGGACAGCCTCGTATCTGGATGAGTATGAGCCGTGACGGATTGTTGCCAAAACGTTTCTCCAGAGTTCATCCGAAATTTAAAACCCCATCTTATGCAACTATCGTAACTGGTTTTGTGGTTGCAGTACCCGCGTTATTCTTAAATCTTACCATGGTAACAGATTTGTGCAGTATCGGAACTTTATTTGCGTTTGTATTGGTTTGTGCCGGAGTTTTAGTATTGCAAAATAAGCCGGAGATTCCAAGAGGAAAGTTTAAAACGCCTTATATCAATTCAAAATATATAATGCCGGCTTTATTGATCATAGGATTAGTTTTTGCCTTTGGTTACAATAAAAAGGCTACGATGAGTTTTATCACCAATGAGACCCAGGTGAATAGTCCGGCAGATATTATTACTTCATTGGATAAAAGCGATTCTGAAAAAGTTTTCCATTATTTAAAAAGTATCGATGTTCAGAATAAAACTTCAGAAACATCCGATTTAGAGCATTTATTGAGTCAGTATCAGGATGACGAAGCAAAATATGTTGAGGTTGTAAAAGGTTTACCTATAAAAGAGACTGCAAAATTTGAAAGCGGACTGAGTTTATTCAAACATAAAATTCCAATGTGGATCTTCTTATTGGTATTAGTTGGTTTAACGGTTTGGGCTTTCAAACAGAATCTATCCTTAATTCCGCTTTTAGGCTTGATCTGTTGTTTGTATATGATGGCCGAATTAAGTGTTTGGAACTGGATTTATTTCACAGTTTGGTTGCTTATTGGTCTTTGTATCTATTTTGGCTTCAGCCGAAAAAACAGCAAGCTAAACACGGAGAATGTTATAAGTTAAACGTTATAAGAGTTCCATCGGAACGAAATATATTGTAGAGATGGATTTTAATCCGTCCGCCATCGGAACGAAATATATTGTAGGGATGGATTTTAATCCGTCCGCCATCGGAACGAAATGTATTGTAGGGATAGATTTTAATCCGTCCATTGAAATAAAAAAAATATAGATGATAAGCCGTTCTGAGAATGTTTTCATAACGGTTTTATTATTTTGTATAAGGTAAATGATCTTTTCATTTTAAACAGGCACAAAAAAAAATCCGCCAAAAGAAAAACCTTCAGCGGATTTAAACAAACTAAAAAAAAATACGTGCAAATTTATTTATAAAGAATTGTTTTATTTTGCAAGATGTCAAGCTCTGTCATGCAAGCTTTCATCATTTTGTAGGTACGTTCAATGTCATTGTCCAGACCGATAGAGAAACGGATTAAACCATCCGTCAGTCCCATTTCGGCTTGTTCTTCTAACGGAATTTCACTTGAAGTAGAGGTCCCCGGTGCGCTGAATAATGTTTTATAAAACCCTAAACTCACCGCCAGATAACCTAAGTTTCTTGCCTGCATCAGTTCCATTAATTCGTTGGCCTTTTCCAATGATCCCACATCTATGGTGAGCATTCCTCCAAAACCATATTCCGGATTGATCATTGTTTTGTACAATTCATGACTTGGGTGACTTTTTAATCCCGGATAAACCGTTTTTAAACCGTCTTTCTCAAATTTGTCAGCCAAAACGTGCGCATTATGACTGTGCTGCTTGATACGAATATGAAGCGTACGAAGGTTTTTCATCACAGAAGCCGAACGCAGGCTGTCCATCGTAGGACCTAATAACATACTGGCGCCTGAATTTACATTTTTTAGTGAATTGATAAACTCTTTCGAAGCACAGGTTACGCCGCCCACGGTATCACTGCTTCCGTTTATGTATTTGGTTAAACTGTGAATCACAATGTCTGCTCCTAATTTTGCAGGAGAAACCGATAACGGTGAAAACGTATTGTCTACGACCAATTTTAGATTGTATTTTTTGGCAATTTTAGCCAGGCCGGCGATATCAGCTACTTCCAACAATGGATTGCTAACCGTTTCACAGTATAGAACCTTAGTTTTAGAGGTGATCGCTGCTTCTACAATATCAAGTTTGGTAATGTTGACAAAGCTCGTTTCGATTCCAAAGCGAGGAATGAAATTCTTTAGGAAGGCATACGTTCCGCCATAAATAGTTCTGCTTGAAACAATATGATCACCCGCACCACAAAGTTGTAAAAGCGTAGGAGTGATAGCCCCCATTCCGGAAGCCGAAACATTGGCAGTTTCTGTTCCTTCCATCGCTGCCAGTGCCTGATCCAGATACAAGTTACTTGGAGAAGAATGACGGGAATATAAGTAGCAACCTTCCATGTTCCCTTCAAAAGTATCGAACATGGTTTTGGCTGAAAGAAAAGTATAAGTAGAAGAATCTGAAATCGATGGGTTAACACCACCAAATTCACCAAAGTATTGCAAATCCTGAATTTTGTCTGCCGGGTTAAAGTGGTTCATAGCTTGGTAGTTTATAGTTTGTGGTTTATAGTTTATGGTTTATAGTTTATGGTTTATGGTTTAGGTTTTTTTGAGACCACTATTTTGACTTTTACTTTAAATAAGAACCTTTTATGTTCTTTTTTGAAGGAAATCTTTTTCAAAATAAGAGCTAATTGGAAAATTAATCAATCACGAAATGAATAATTAGATTTTAAAACTATAAAAATGTATTTTTCCTGATTTTTAATCTAAATTTGATGAATGTAAGATCAGTTAATAGATTTTCTTTCATTTTACAACAATAAGAACAAACCATCAACCATAAACCCTAAACTGAAGCCATGACTTTAGATGCCACAGATAAAAAACTCCTGGTTTTATTACAAACCGACAGTAAAAAAACAAACAAAGAATTATCCTTAAAGCTCAATCTCTCTGTAACGGCGGTTTATGAGAGGATTAAAAAGCTGGAGCGTGAAGGCATCATAAAAAACTACGTCGCTCTGGTGAATAAATCTAAAATTGAAAAAGGATTTGTGGTTTTCTGTCATTTAAAACTGATTCAGCATACCAAGGAATTCCTAACTAAATTCGAAAGTGAAGTTACCAAGCTAAACGAAGTTCTGGAATGTCACCACGTAAGTGGCGATTATGATTATATCTTAAAAGTTTTGGTAAAAGACATGGAAGCGTATCGTGAATTCCTGGTCACAAAATTGACTTCACTTCAACATATTGGCAGCACACAAAGCATGTTTATGATTAGTGAAGTGAAGAATTCAACGGTGATTTCTTTTTAAGGGACTAAGATTCTGAGAGACTAAGGTGCTAAGTTATTGATTTCTGAGTTTTTTTGGGTAAAGGTTTAAAGGGACAAATGTTTTTCTTAGAAATGTATAGCTGTGCGTCTAAAACGTGATGAATCTTTGCATTTTTCGCGATTTTATAAGAATTACAAAATCAGCATGATCTGCAAAATCTGCGAGAGACAAAAAAACTTCGAGAGAATTTGTGTAATCCTGGTCACAAAATTGACTTCACTTCAACATATTGGCAGCACACAAAGTATGTTTATGATTAGCGAAGTGAAGAACTCAACGGTGATTTCTTTTTAAGGTGCTGAGAGACTAAGATTCTAAGGTGTTTGATCTCACAAAGTCCTAGAGTGATAATCAAAAAAACTTAGTTTTTTATTTAATGGCATCTTCAAAAGTTGGCCTTGTTCGTTTTCCAGATATTACATCTATTATGATTGATTCAATATTTTTATTTATTGAGTCATTTGGCTGTAATTTAATGGCTTTGTCAATTGTTGCTTTTGCTTCCTGGTCTTTTTTAGCAACAAGTAAATTCATTGCATGATTGCCTAATAATGCAAAGTCATCAAGGCTTCTTTTTAGAGATTCTTCAGAATAAAATATCGCTTTCTCAATGTTTTTTAGATGCATAGCTTCTAATGAAGCTTCCATAGGAATTATATGGTTTTCTAATTCAAGTTTAAAGGCAAATTCCAATTGTTCAAGAGCTTCTTTGTGCCGCTCAAGTCTTTGAAGTGCTTTAGACATTAAAATCATACTTTGCCAATGTTCTGGAACTATTTCAAGGCATTTTTTGAAATCTTTTATAGATTCTTCAAGTTTTAATTTGTCAGACTCCTTCAATTCTTTTTTCTGGTATCCGTCTAATAAAATCAGTCCTTCTTGCTTTTTTCCAGCTCGCTCAAAGATTTCATTAAATTCTTGATTTTTTTTATTTTCAAATTCTAGCTCATCAATTTTGTTATTGATTTTGCCATTTAAAAGATTTTCAATTTCTTCTGGAATTAATTCTTTTGTGAAATCTGAGTAAGGATTTAGTATAAATGTTGCTCCATTCAATGTTTCAAACAAAACTTGCCCTTTTAAGCTAAGATATGGAACAATTTTAGGGATTATTCCTTTGTCAAATATTCTATTTATAGATGTGAAGATTGGAATTTGTCCGTTTTCAAAAATAACACATTGAATTGTTACGTCATTCTCCAGAGTTTGATTTCCAATTCCTGAAATAGAATTATCGTTAGTCAATACATACAATTGATTTTCTAACAATTTTACATAAAACTCCTTTTGAGCAGAAAAATTTGATGCTGCTTGCATTAAGTATTTTTCGATTTCATTTTCCGGAAATGTTGATTCCGTTTTCTTTTTTTTAAATATGTCAAATAATCCCATTGTTGGTCTTTTGTCTGCTCTTAAAATTGTTTCTAATGTTTTACTATTTTGTAAGGTTACGAAGTCCGGAACCAGTTATTTTCTGCTAAAGGTATAATTTATTGCGAGACTCTTAGCGCTTTTAATGGTAAAATCCGCAATCAAAATTTCACCCAAAAAACATTGAAAATTAAACTTCAAACAAAACTTTATTCCTTAATTTTGTAACGCTAAAAATAAAATAGACAAACTATGAGTTCATTTGACGTAGTCATTATAGGTTCAGGTCCTGGCGGATATGTATCAGCAATTCGTTGCGCACAATTGGGATTTAAAACTGCAATTGTAGAAAAGTATAACTCTTTAGGTGGAACTTGCCTTAACGTAGGTTGTATTCCTTCAAAAGCATTATTATCGTCTTCTCATCATTATGCGGAAATTGCACATTTTGCAGATCACGGAATCGAAGTTTCAGGTGATGTGAAAATCAATTTAGAGAAAATGATCGCGCGCAAGCAAGCTGTTGTTGATCAAACTGCAGGTGGAGTTAACTACTTAATGGATAAAAATAAAGTTACTGTTTTTAATGGTTTAGGTTCTTTCGTAGATGCAACACACATTGCTGTGACAAAAGCTGACGGAACATCTGAAACTATTGAAGCAAAATATACTATAATTGCTACAGGTTCAAAACCATCTTCTTTACCTTTCATTAAAATTGATAAAGAAAGAATCATCACTTCTACTGAGGCTTTGGCTTTAAAAGAAGTTCCAAAACACTTAGTAATTATTGGTGGTGGAGTAATCGGAATTGAGCTTGGACAAGTTTACCTTCGTTTAGGTGCTCAGGTTTCTGTAGTAGAATTCATGGACAGAATCATTCCGGGAATGGATAGTTCTTTGTCTAAAGAATTGACTAAAGTATTGAAAAAACAAGGAATGAAATTCTACGTTTCTCATAAAGTAAAATCAGTAGAAAGAAACGGTGATGCTGTTGTGGTTCAGGCTGAAAATGCAAAAGGAGAAACAATTACTTTAGAAGGAGATTATTCATTAGTTTCTGTTGGACGTCGTCCGTATACTGACGGATTGAACGCTGACAAAGCAGGAGTTAAAATTTCTGACAGAGGACAAGTAGAAGTAAACGATCATTTACAAACTAACGTTCCAAATATCTACGCTATCGGTGACGTTGTTCGTGGAGCAATGTTGGCACACAAAGCAGAAGAAGAAGGAACTATGGTTGCTGAAATCTTAGCGGGTCAAAAACCGCATATTGATTACAACTTAATTCCGGGTGTTGTATACACTTGGCCGGAAGTTGCAGCAGTTGGACAAACTGAAGAGCAATTGAAAGCTGCAGGAGTTAAATACAAATCAGGAAGCTTCCCATTCAAAGCTTTAGGACGTGCAAGAGCAAGTGCTGACTTAGATGGATTCGTAAAAATCCTTGCTGATGAAAAAACAGACGAGGTTTTAGGTGTTCACATGATTGGAGCCCGTACAGCAGATTTAATCGCTGAAGCTGTTACAGCTATGGAATTTAAAGCTTCTGCTGAAGATATCTCAAGAATGAGCCATGCGCATCCAACTTTTGCTGAAGCAATAAAAGAAGCGGCTTTGGCAGCTACTGATAACAGAGCATTACACGTATAATTTACGTAAAATATATCTTAAAAGCCCGTCAGAATTATTTCTGACGGGTTTTTTATTGCTTTAGTATGGTGAAAATATAATACGTTTCTTTATTTTTTAAATAGACATTATAAGTTCCATTCTCTTCTTTATACAAATGGTATAAATATTTGTCGCCTTTAATGCTTAGATTTTTTCGTGACAGATTATTACTTTCAATAAATTCCAGTTCAAATTCGCAGCTGCCTTTCTTTTTGTAATGCAATTTTGAGAATGTACCATCATTAAAATTTTCTGTCCATAAATGATCGCTTAAAGTCACTTCTACTTTAGCGCCGCTATTTTCTATGTAATAATATTTTGAAGATTCATCAAAATGATTGCATTCCTCTCTGGATATTTCATCAAGAGGCTTTTCATTCTGCATGGACCAACTGCTTTTCTCGGATTCGTTTGGAAAAAGAGCTACAAATTCGTTACAGTTTTTATGTAACCTGAAAAATAACTGCTCAAACACTCTTCTTTGAACAATACTATCCTTAAATTTTGTCAGGTAAGGAGTGATATGAGAATTATTGATTGTATTAATTCTGATTTCATTGTCTAAAGCCTGATTTTGAACCAATGATTTACAGATTTCAGTCGTTAGCGAATCTATAGATTTTATAGATTGCGATCTGGAAAAATGAATAAACAATAATAAGAAGGCGAGTAAATATTTTTTCATGTAAAATGGAAATTTTCATCAAATATAATTGTTTAGTAAAAGTATTCGGAGAATTGAATTTTATTCTTGTAATATTTGAGTCTAAAAATGAAAAAGTTCAGAAAAAATTTCGTAAATTAGAGGTATGATTCTGAGGTTGTATTTGCAGGTGTTCATGGTTTAATTGTTTGATAATTAGGCTTGTAGTTTTATTTTTGCAGAAGTCGAAAAATGGTAGAGATACTTTGTTTTGAGAGCACTGAAGAATTCAAAAAAAAGGTAGTTTTGAACTGCTAAATTTTTTAGTAAATAAATTAAAGTTGTCAGAGCAGATTCTAAATGACGGTTGTTACTATTTTTTTAAGTAGTAATATAGAGATAAAGGTAAATAACAGGGGCTATAATGTCATAAAAGACGAGTGAGAGGAAAGTATCGGGAAAAGCCAGCTTTGTCAGAAAAGATAATATTGGTATGCTTAAGCTCTCATTTTTTGGTCCTTTTTATTCTGATTGTAAAGCAAAATAGTGTAAGTATTAAAAAAAGCAAACCCGACAGGTTTTTAAATCTGTCGGGTTTGCTTTTTAAATCTAAAGTGAAAAATTGATTATCTGGTGAAAACGCTTTTGTAATTATCCCAATATCTGTAAATTAAGAACAAGTTGCCCAGGAATAGTAATACAGCAAGCGGCAATCCTTGTGGTGCCAGAAAGTAGTTGATAAACAAAATGTTCACCGTAATGGGTAAGATCAGTATATTGGCTAGTGTTACATATCGTCCTGTTACAAACGCAATTCCGCAAAGTAGTTCGATTGATTTTGCTAATGGCAATAAATATGTTGAGGCAACAAGTCCCATATTAAAAGCTTTAAAATCACCGGTAGTTTCTGGTTCCGGAGCCAGTTTGAAGAAAAAACTAAGAGAAGCGAATAATAACAAAAGGCCAATTAAAACACGGACAATAATGGTAGCAATTTTCATAATATTTAAGATTTTTAATGGGTTAAAAAAGTCTAATTTATTTTTGGAAAACGTTATAATCTGAACTCACCAATGATAAAAAGTAATTTTCATGACTTTTATATTGAGAATTTGACAGTCATTGTCGTTCTATTTTGAGATAAATAGAATGCTATATCAAATATAACGATTTTTTCCTTATGAAATTGTTGTTTTTTAACACTTTTCTTATTTCTTAAAGTATTTTTTGTAAAGGAAAAATCCTCCAAAACCAATCAAAAGAAATGGCCACAAATTAATTAGAAAAACAAAGATCGTTTCAAGAATGTACCAGCCATTTTTTAGCGAATCGATGATTTGAATTCCCAGATTAGGTTTGTAAGCATCGCTGTCTTTTTCACCGGCTATTATCTCCTGTTTTATCGTTTCGTTTTGATAGAGCTGTAAAGTTATAGTACTGAATTTGATTTGATCCTCTAAGGATAAATTCTCAATAATGCTGTTATCATTGGCTTCTTTCTGGTTCGCCAGCGCATTTTCGGCTTCCATAACATCATTAATTTTTTTGCCTTTAGCATCAATTGCTTTTTCGACCCTTTTTTGTGTAACAGCGTTTCTTTTTTGTGAAAGCTGATTAGATAACAACTTCAATGAAACATCATCGGCTTTGATAAGTCTGAAGTCCAGAAAATCAATTTGTTTGGCTATGATTTTAATAACAGTATCGAGCTGTGTATTGGGAACACGGATTGTAATGTCGTTTTGTACCGTATATTTAGTGGTTTCAAGTGTGCTGTCGGGACTGATTTTGGTTTTAACCTGATCACGAATGGTGCTTTGTAAGCTGGTGTAGGTTACAAAACCTCCAAATTTCTGAGTGGTGTTTTCAATTGCATAAGTAGATTTAACGACATTTTTTACCTTGAATTTAATATCGGCAGTGCGAATGAATTTTTGCTTACTGTCTTTTTTTTCCACTGCTGCCGATGAAGAAACTGCAGTGCTGTCTGTTGCTGTTTGTGGATCTGTAAGGGATTCTGATGTAGCGGGATCGAATTTTTTGCAGGAAAAGAATAAGATGATAAGTACTAAGGAAGTCAATCCAAGGTTGGCAATTGTTTTCATAAAGTTTTTTAGATTTAATTGGTTGAGTAATAATTTAGAGAATCCGTTTTTCAGGAGGAGACTAGAAAGATTCTTATCGATTTTTTGGTATAACGAATTCAATCTGTGTTAGTCTTTACTGGCTGTGTTTTTTAGAAGTGTATTTTATCAATAGGCAAAAAAGGTTTGAGTATTCTTGTTAATTCGATATACTAAAAAGTGTGCCAATATTTTTTGTTTAATATTTTATTGAAGGATTTTTTTTGTTGTAATTTTGAGGCCTAAAATTTACCTATTTTTGAGAGTTACCATTTACAAAGACATTTCAGATCCAGAGCATTTTAAACAGCAGCTTTTAAGCTGGTCACAACAATTTCGAGAGGTAGTTTTTTTGGATAGTAATTCGTATCCACAGGAATATTCAAGCTTTGATTTTGTTTTGGCAGTGGATGCTTTTACCTCTTTAAAAACAGATTTTCATAATGCTTTTGAAGATCTGAAACAATATCAGCAAACGACTAAAGACTGGCTTTTTGGATATCTTTCCTATGATTTAAAAAATGATACGGAAAACCTCGCATCATTAAATTTTGACGGTTTAGATTTTCCGGATTTGTTTTTCTTTCAGCCTAAAAAGATATTCATAGTAAAAGAGAATAAACTTGAGATACAATATTTATTGCTTTGCGATGATGAGTTGGAAGAGGACTATGAAGAAATCGTTAATAGTGAATATGATGCCTTTGAAACGGTTAGCGCGATTGAAGTCAAACAACGTATTTCAAAAGAAGCTTATGTTGAAAAAGTCAACAAAATGCTGGAGCACATTCATGTAGGTGATATGTATGAAGCTAATTTTTGTATGGAATTTTTTGCTGAGAATACCGAAATTAATCCTTTGGAGAAATTCCGGAAATTAGACGCAATATCACAAGCTCCGTTTGCGGTATTTTTTAAAAATCATAAACAATATTTGCTATCAGCTTCCCCGGAGCGGTACCTGAAAAAGGTTGGTGAAACTTTAATTTCTCAACCGATAAAAGGAACTTCAAAACGATTTTCAGATCCGGTTGAAGACGAAAAATCAAAGCAATTTTTAGCATCAGATCCTAAAGAACGTGCTGAGAATATTATGATTACCGATTTGGTACGAAATGATTTGTCGCATACGGCACAGAAAGGTTCTGTAGAAGTAACGGAACTTTGTAAAATTTACTCATTTTTGCAGGTGCATCAAATGATTTCAACCATCACTTCAAAAATAGATCCGCAGTATTCACCAATAGATGTTTTAAGAACCACTTTTCCAATGGGAAGCATGACGGGAGCACCAAAAATTTCGGTCATGAAGATTATTGAAAATGTGGAAGAAACCAAACGAGGTCTGTACAGTGGTGCTGTAGGTTATTTTACACCTGAAGGTGATTTCGATTTTAACGTGGTGATAAGAAGTATCTTGTACAATCAGGAAAATAAATATATATCGTTTTCAGTTGGAAGTGCGATTACTTCCCAATCAATCCCCGAAAAAGAGTACGAAGAATGTCTGTTAAAGGCAAAAGCAATGCACGAAGTTTTGCAATAACCAATATATTTTCGATTGATGATTTGCATGTGGGAATGTTAAAATAAATAAAATTCGTACAATTTTATTTGTAGTTTGCAAATACAGTGTAAATTCGTACAATTTTAAGATTAAAAAAACTTTCTCTATTATATTGAATTAAATTTTTACATTTATAAATGCTTTTAAAATTTCAAAATCATCTCGCTGTAAGATTTCCATTTCTGGAGGATAAAAAGCTGTTTCTGGCAGTAAGCGGAGGATTGGATAGCATGGTTTTGCTGCATCTGTTTCAGCAATTACCGTTTGAGATCGCCGTTTTGCACTGTAATTTTCAATTGCGTGGATTAGAAAGTTTTGGAGATCAGGATTTTATTCAAAAGTACTGTGACGAGAATGGTATTTCGATTTTTAGTACTCAATTTGATACAAAGGCTTTTGCCAAAGATTATAAATTATCCACTCAGGTTGCAGCTCGGGAACTGCGTTACAACTGGTTTTACGAACTTCTGGAAACCAAAAATTTCGACTATATTTTAACGGCACATCATGCCGACGACAATCTCGAAACTTTCATAATCAATCTAACCCGAGGGACAGGATTAGACGGATTGATTGGGATTCCGGAGCAAAATGATAAAATTGTTCGTCCGCTTTTACCTTTTTCCAGAGCCGAAATTTTAGAATATGCAAAGCAAAACAATGTACTATGGCGGGAAGACAGCAGTAATGCGTCAAATAAATACCTTCGAAATAAAATTCGCCATGATCTTGTTCCGATCTTGAAAGAAATTAATCCAAATTTTTTAAATGCCTTTCAAAAAACGCAAGAGTATTTGCAGGAATCACAAGAAATGGTTGAGGATGCTTCGATCATGATTTACCAGCAAGTAGCGAAAGAAGAGGGAGAAGATATTCACTTTGACTTGAATCAGCTTAAGAAATTACCCAATTACAAATCGTATTTGTATCAGTGGTTAAATGAATTTGGTTTCGTGGCCTGGAATGATATTTATGATTTGGCAGAGGGACAATCCGGTAAACAGGTTTTTTCGGCTGGTTTTCGATTGTTGAAAAACAGAGATACTTTGATTTTGAGCCCCATTTCTGAATTAGAAGAAAATGAAGTATTCGAAATTGGAGCAGAGGAGAAAGACGTTAATTTTCCCTTAAAATTAAGGCTTTGTCAGGTAGACGACATTACAATAGATTCAAATAAAGCTATATTTGTGGACGCTGAAAAAATCCGTTTTCCACTTATCTTACGTAAATGGAAGGAGGGAGATGTTTTTCATCCTTTTGGAATGAATGGGAAATCTAAAAAGCTAAGCAAACTTTTTAAGGATGAAAAATTATCGCTTATTGAAAAGGAAAAAATTTGGATTTTATGCTCAGATAATCAGATTGTGTGGGTTATCGGAATCAGACAGGATGAACGCTTTAAAATCGAGAATACAACAAACGAAATAATTAAAATAGAATTATTATAATGAACCCTAACTACTACCATCAAACGATAACGTCGAAAAATGTCTGGAATAAATCCATTGTTTTTTTACTGTTTTTCTTTTTGCATTTGCAAAAGGGAACGCTCAAATTCTCGAACCGGTAAAATGGACTTCAAAAATTGAAAAGAAAGCCGGAAATAATGCTGTTTTGATTTTTGACGGAACAATTGAAAAAGAGTGGCACATGTATTCGCAGTTTACGCCGGAAGGAGGACCGCTTGCTTTAGAGATTACCTTTAAAAATCAGAAAGGAAATTACAATTTGGTTGGAAAGGCTAAAGAAGGAAAAACCAAAACAGCTTTTAATGATGTTTTTGGTGTAAATGAAACTTTCTTTGAAGGCAAAGCACATATCGAACAGGAAATCACCATTATCAATCCGAACTTAAAAACGGTTGAGGTTGATTTTGACTTTCAAGTTTGTAAAGAAGTTTGTATCAATTCCAGTAAAAAGTTTTCTATTGCGATTCCATCAAATTTTAAAATGGATGCTGTTGCGGCAGTATCTGAATCTAAATTAGATGAAACAAAAGTGGAGGGGATAGCAGTTGATACAGTAAAAAAAGTAGTCGCTTCAGCAGTAGAGCAAGTTATAAAAACAGATAAGGCTTTGGCAGAAACAAGTGAAGAAATTCCAGCGTCGACGCCTTCAAGAAGTTTATGGTCGATCTTTTTTATCGCTTTTATTTCAGGATTTGCAGCTTTGTTGACTCCTTGTGTTTTCCCGATGATCCCAATGACGGTAAGTTTTTTTACCAAACAAAGTAAAAGCAGGGCAAAAGGAATAAGAAATGCAATCATTTATGGGTTTTCTATTATTGCTATTTACGTAATATTAGGATTGATTGTAACCAAAATTTTTGGGGCGGATGCGTTGAATGCACTGTCTACGGATGTTTGGTTTAACCTGATTTTCTTTGTGATCCTGATCATTTTTGCTACTTCATTTTTGGGAGCTTTCGAAATTATGCTGCCAAATTCATGGGCAAATAAAGCAGATCAGCAAGCCGACAGAGGAGGTTTAATTGGTATATTGTTTATGGCTCTAGCTTTGGCTATTGTGTCGTTTTCATGTACCGGACCGATTGTTGGAACCTTATTAGTCGAAGCTGCTTCAAATGGTGGAATTGCTCCAATTGTTGGAATGTTAGGATTCTCATTAGCATTGGCGTTACCATTTATGTTCTTTGCTATGTTCCCGGGCTGGTTGAATTCGTTGCCAAAATCCGGTGGATGGTTAAATACGGTAAAAGTAGTTTTAGGATTTTTAGAATTGGCTTTAGCGTTTAAATTTTTATCAAATGCTGATTTGGTACTTCAGTTGCATTTTCTGGAAAGAGAAGTATTCATCGCTATCTGGATCGCTATTTTTGCAGCTCTGACCTTATATTTATTCGGAAAAATTACATTGCCTCACGATAGTCCTCTAAATCATATTTCGGTTGGAAGATTGTATTTAGGATTACTTACTTTAGTGTTCACGGTTTATTTAATTCCGGGACTTTGGGGAGCGCCATTAAAATTAATCAGTGCATTCCCGCCACCACCGCAATATAGCGAAAGTCCGTTTGGAGTAGGGGGATCTGCAAATTCAAATAGCGGTAGTACTGAAACCGTTTCGGGTTTACCGGAAGGAGCGGAGTTAGGACCTCATGGCATCATGGTTTTTCATGATTATGAAGATGGTTTAACATATGCAAAATCAATCAATAAACCAATCATGCTTGACTTTACAGGTTATGCCTGTGTGAATTGCAGAAAAATGGAAAACAACGTATGGTCAGAACCAATGATTTTACCGATCCTGAAGAATGAGGTGGTTTTGATTTCTCTTTATGTGGATGATAAACGTGACTTGCCAAAAGAAGAGCAGTATGTTACGGCAAAAGGAGATAAAATCGAAACGGTGGGAGATAAATGGACTGATTTTATGATTTCAAAATATAAAACCAATACACAGCCACTATATGTGATTACAGATTTGGAAGGGAAGAATTTAAACCCTTCAAAACCTACTATTAGTTATGTAGGCGCAGAAGAATATTTGCAATGGCTGAAAGAAGGAATTTCTAATTTTAAGTAGTTTTTTTCTAGAACATAGAGAATAGAGTAAAGAATATAGAGTAAAGAATATAGAGTAAAGGGTACAATTTAAAATCTACAATCTAAAGTCTAAAGTCTACAATCTACAATAAACAAAGGGTTGAAATTAATTCAAAACAAAAATCCCTCTAAGGTCAGACTTAGAGGGATTTTTTATGGGCAAAGGCGGAAATTTGTTTTTATAAGAATTCCCCGTGTTGAGAAATATCTAATCCTAATTCTTCTTTTTCTTCAGTAACTCTTAGTGGGGTAATTTTGTTTACGACAAAGAATAAAGCATAAGAACCTACAAAAGCAAAGATAGAAACGATTACCAAAGCAGTTAATTGATTGATAAATAATGTTGGAGTTCCAAAAATTAAACCTTGATTGTCTCCAACAGCGGGGTTGATTGCTTTCGAGGCAAAAACACCGGTTAACAGCATTCCTACCATACCACCAACACCATGACAGGCGAAAACGTCTAGCGCATCATCGATTTTTCCTTTAGGGAATTTGCTTACTACCAGATTACTAACAATGGCAGAGAATGCACCAATGAAAATAGCATGAGAGATGCTCACAAAACCTGCGGCAGGAGTAATGGCAACCAGTCCTACAACTGCTCCTATACAAGCGCCCAGAGCTGATAATTTGTGTCCTAAGATTTTATCCAGGAAAACCCAGGCCATAGCAGCAGCTGCGGCAGCAACAGTTGTAGTTCCTAAAGCCTGAACAGCTAATCCGTTAGCTCCTAATGCAGAGCCGGCATTGAAGCCAAACCATCCAAACCATAACAAACCTGTTCCCAGTAAAACGTAAGTAATTCTGGCCGGATTTACTTTTTGAACTTTTCTTTTTCCTAAGAATATTGCTCCTGCTAAAGCGGCCCATCCGGCACTCATGTGCACTACTGTTCCTCCTGCGAAATCTAACACTCCCATTTTAAAGAATACTCCGTCTGGATGCCATGTCATATGTGCTAAAGGAGAATAGATGATTAGGATAAATAAAACCATAAATAACAAATAAGCCCAAAAACGTACACGTTCTGCAAATGCACCAGTGATTAATGCAGGTGTAATAATGGCGAATTTTGCCTGAAACAATGCGAATAACATAAAAGGTATTGTTGGGGCAAGGCTCCAGGCAGTGCTGGTACCTACATTCTGAAAGAATAAATTAGAAGTTGGGTTTCCAATGATTCCGCCAATCGTAGGGCCAAATGCTAATCCGAAAGCGACAATAACCCATAAGATTGTAACAATTACCATTGCCATAAAACTTTGCAGCATGGTACTAATAACGTTTTTCTTACCTACCATTCCTCCGTAGAAAAATCCTAATCCGGGTGTCATAAGCAAAACAAAAGCAGTGGCTACGATCATCCAGGCTGTGTCTCCTGTGTCAAACTTTACAGCTTCTGCCGGAATTGGGTTATCGGATAATATAAAGTTGGATAAAAAGGTGAGTACTAAAATCGTGATAAGAATCACACTTAAAATAATTTTTCGCATAGTTATTTAGTTTTAAATTTTTTATAAATGTATAAAATCAAGTGATAACCATGTAAAAAATAGGGGTGAGTGCTTTATTTTTATTAATTTTTTATTTTGACCCCCTGTGTTTTATGTCAATTGAATAATATTAACTTTAAATTTATGATTTGGTAAAAATGGTTTGTGTTTTTGTTGGTTTATTAACTAAAAAATAGTGTTTTACAGAGGTATTTTTGATATTTTTTTAAATTAATATCCGATTAATTCACTTTGTTGTTGTGAATTGTAAATAAAAAAGGCGTCAGATGAATTTTTCAAATGACGCCTTTTATTATAAAATACTATTGCTTATTTCTGATTGAACTTTGCTTTGAATTTATCATTCAGTTTGGTTTGAAAAGTTTCTAAGTTAATCTTTCTTCCCTGGATGAAAGCAGTTGTTAGCTTATTCGTTCTCATATCAAGTGCATCACCTTCAGAGATAAATAAAGTAGCATCTTTACCTGTTTCCAAAGTACCACAAGTGGTATCAATACCTAATAATTTTGCTGTGTTTGAAGTGATAAGCTGTAACGCTTTTTCTCTGTCTAAGCCATATGCTGCACAGGTTCCTGCTAAAAACGGCAGGTTTCTTACACTCATACGCTCGTGATCACCACTGTTTTCAAGGCCTACCACGATACCTTTATCGGTAAGTATTTTGGCCATTTTATAAGGTAGATTTACATCTTCGTCATCACTTGTTGGCATGTCATGCACGCGTCTTAAGAATACACCAACATTATATTTTTGCAATACATCAGCAGCTTTATAAGCTTCAAAACCTCCTACAACAACTATTTTCTTGATCTGATTGCTTGCCGCTAACTGAATAGCATCAACGATTTGTTTTTCTTCATCAGCATGGATGTATAGCGTCTGCGTTCCATCAAAAAGCCCTTTTGTAGCTTCAAAAACAATGTTTCTTTCTTTTGAAGCAGCCTGATTGTAAGCTTTTGCATTACCCCAGAACGCTGCGATTTCCTCCACTTGTTTTGGATAGTCTTTGTTGGCTTCAATAACTCCCGGTTCGAACCATGATCCGGATCTTCTGAAATTAGAAGGGAAATCAAGATGAATTCCGTCATTCTCCTTTATAATGGCATCTTTCCAGCTCCAGGCATCTAATTGCACCACAGAAGAAGTTCCGGAAATTCTACCCCCGCGAGGAGTGATCTGAGCCATTAAAATCCCATTCGGACGAACAGTTTCTACCACTTTCGATTCAGAATTGTAGGCGATAATACTTCTTACGTTTGGATTAAAAGTTCCAATTTCTTCCTGATCGTCTGACGATTTCACGGCATCAATTTCTACTAAACCTAATGTTGCATTAGCCACGATAAATCCCGGGTAAATGTGTTTTCCGCTGGCGTCAATGGTTGTGTCATACGCATCGGCAGCAAGTCTTACGGTCGTTGCATCTGCTACCAGGGTTAATTTTCCGTCTTTAAATCCAACGGCACTGTTTTGAATAACACTTCCGTTACCTAAATGTGCAGTAGCATTTAAAATCAAAACCGATTTGGTTTGTTGAGGTGCCGGTATTTGCTGTGCTTTTATTTGCAATGATGCACAAAAGGCAAGCAGACCTATATATATGTTTTTATTAATCATGTTATCTGTTTTTATCTTTATGAATTTTATAAAGCCGTTATTATTGTTCTAAAGTATCACAGTGATATTCTTTCTTCTCTTTCTTAGTTGGTGGCTGTGTGCTCATTCCTTTGTTTTTTTCCTGCAACATCTGCCCAATCAATAAACTTCTTTCTTTAGAAATAGCTTGTTGTTTTTCAGCATCTTTTTCAAGGTCAAAATACACTACACCTTCAATCATTGTTTTTTCGACTTTAGCATAAATAGACAACGGATTTTCGCTCCATAATACAACGTCAGCATCTTTACCTACTTTTACACTTCCTACCTTATCGTCAATGTGTAATAATTTGGCAGGGTTTAAGGTTACAAATTTCCACGCCTCTTCTTCAGAGATGTTTCCGTATTTTACCGCTTTTGCAGCCTCCTGATTCAATCTTCTTGACATTTCGGCATCATCTGAGTTGTAGGCAACCACTAGTCCCTGATTGTGCATAATTGGTCCGTTAAACGGAATCGCGTCATTTACTTCAAATTTATAAGCCCACCAGTCAGAGAATGTAGAAGCTCCAACACCGTGTTCTTTCATTTTATCAGCAACTTTATATCCTTCCAGAATGTGCGTAAAAGTATTCACTTTGAAATTGAACTTCTCTGTAACATTCATCAGCATTAAAATCTCAGATTCTACATAAGAGTGACAGGTAATAAAACGCTCTTTGTTTAGAATTTCAGCTATCGTTTGCATTTCTAAATCAACTCTTGGCGCTTTTCCTTTTTTAGAACCAGCGTTGAATTTTTTCCAGCTTTCATCGTATTCTTTTGCACGTTGAAAATAATCAGTGAAAACCTGTTCAACT
Source organism: Flavobacterium sp. WG21 (assembly GCF_000335775.1). Classification (NCBI taxonomy): domain Bacteria; kingdom Pseudomonadati; phylum Bacteroidota; class Flavobacteriia; order Flavobacteriales; family Flavobacteriaceae; genus Flavobacterium; species Flavobacterium sp. WG21. The sequence goes on along the minus strand of NZ_AMYW01000004.1, from coordinate 154,239 downwards.
CCCATTCTGGTTTGTGGAAAACGGGTAGGATTATCAATTCCCCAATTCGCTTGTTTTACGTTTTCTCCCAAAGCAAATTTGATAAACTTTGGTTGGTTTTTGTACAACATTTCCTCTGGTGCAGCACCCCATTTCCATTTTACGATGGCAGAACGTCCTCCGATTGGGTTTGCAGATCCGTGTAATAATTGCGAAGTGGTTACACCTCCTGCTAAGTCTCTGTAGATATTGATGTCTTCAGAGTTTACAACATCCTGAATCGTAACTTCGGCAGTCGAGTTATGTCCCATCTCGTTCACCCCTTTTGAAATGGCGATGTGGGAATGTTCGTCAATAATTCCGCTCGTGATATGTTTCCCTTTAGCATCAATAACTGTAGCAGAAGCATCTGAAAGATTTTTACCTACAGCAGCAATTTTTCCGTTTTTAATTAAAACGTCAGTTTCAGTTAGAATACCTTCCTTTTCGTTGGTCCAAACCGTAGCATTTTTGAATAGTAAAGTTTGAGCAGTTAGTCTTTTTGAGTCACCGAAAGCAATATTTGGATAAGTTGTCGGGATAATAGGATTTAATTTTTCAACTTTAGTTGAATCTTTTACCGCTACAAACGGACTTGTTCTAGTAGCAGTCCAAAACAATTCAGTTCCGTTTCCTAAAACCGCTTTTCCGGATAAGTTTTCCGGTTTCTCGATCAATCCGGTCAAACGTGAAAAATTTGATTTGATTGAATCGGTTGGTTTAATTAAAAGAGAGATCCAGTTTTTAGAAACAGCAAAAGTACTGCTCACTTTCTTTGCATCTGCAGTTGTAATTTCAGATTTTGGGGCATCAACTGTTCCTTCGATTTTCCATTTGTAGGTATCTTTTCCAACCGTTAAGTCGTAGTTACCACGAATGTCTTTTGCGTTAACATCGTTCACAACGTATTTCGTTCCCTGAACCCAGTTTTCGTATAAAACCGTTTTTTCGTCAAAAATTTCACCTGAAGTAATGATGAAGTTGGCAAAAGCACCAGTTTTCAAACTTCCTACTTCATTACTTTTTCCTAAAATAGCTGCGGGAACTGTGGTTAGAGCTTCCAGAGCTTTTGTTTTATCAAAACCATATTTAATGGCTTTTAGTAGATTAGTTTTAAAATCTTCGGTCTTTTTTAATTTGTCTGTTGTTAAAGCAAAAACAACTCCATTATCCGAAAGAACTTTTAAGTTGGTAGGTGCCTGGTTCCAGAAACGCATATCGGCCAATTCGATTTGATTGGATAAATAAGGGTTAGAAACATCATACGCTTCAGGGAAACTGATTGGGATGATGTATTTGGCATTGGTACCTTTAATTTCTTCAATTCTTTCAAACTCATTTCCGCTCCCTTTCAGAACATAGTTTAATCCAAATTCTTTGGCAATTTTCGCAGCTCTTAAACTGTTTAATTTGTCTTCTGTAGCAAAAATCTGAACCAGTTTTTCGTTATCAGCTAAAGCCTCTAATGATAAATCTTTAGTTTCTGAATTTCCTTTTTTGTACCAGTCTAAGTCCAGGTACATTTGGCGTAACAAAGCCGTCATACCCATTAACGAACTTGGATAAGCCTGATTGGTCAAAGCACTTCTTGTAAAAGCAAAATGGTTGGTTACTTTATTTGCAATAATTTGTTTGCTATTTTCGGTGTTGTTCAGCGCTACTAAAATTCCGGTTCCCTGAGCAACTCCATCAGCAATATGGGTTCCTACTACTCCAAAACCGGCTTTTAGTAATTCCTCAGCTTTCGGCTGATCGTATTTAAAAGTCTCATAAGTATTTACTTCCGGACGAACACTTTCGTTCCAGTAGTAGCCTACTTTTTTAGTGTCGTATAAAGGGCTGCGGTCACGTCCACGTCCGGCAGGGGCTTTAGGTTTTTCAACCCCAAAGCTGGTGTAGATATCAATAAACGAAGGATAGATAGTTTTTCCTGCAAGATCAATAGCAACGCTATTTTTAGGAATGGTGATGTTATTTCCAACACCAACCACTTTGCCATCTTGAATGAGTAAAGTTCCTTTTTCGATTTTTTGTGTTGGGGTTACATAAATCGTGGCATTGGTAAAAACAGTGTAATTGTTGTTTTTGTTGTGGACACTTTCATTAACGGGAAAGTAATCTTGAGCGTACGTTTTTGTTAAAAAAACACTCAAAAACAGTAGTAGTAGTTTTCTTTTCATGGATAATTAATAAAATTTTCATTAAAAATAGGAAATATTAATATTTGAGCAAGTTTTAATGAAAATTAATTTTTTATATTCCGCGTTAAGTACCAAAAACGATTTAGTAATTCTTCTGATTTTGATGTTTTACACTGTTTTTTGAAGGCTACTTTTAAGAATCTCTTTTTATTTTAGGATCTTCTCATATCGGTTTTTTATCCCTTCCAGATAGGGAGCTTTGATTTCTGTGGCGAGTTCTACCGCTTTTTTTAAGACGGCCGTTGCGGTATCTTTTTTTCCGTTTTGCTCAAGCAGATCACCATATTTTAAAAAGGCTATCGGAGATTTTGGATGTAATTCTGCATTGCTTTTTAAAATGGATTCTGCAATAAATGGTTTTGTAGAAGTATAATCAGACGACAGGTTAGTAATATCCTCTTCCGTAAACCAATTAGATTCAATTAGTTTTTTTATAACGGTTTGAATTTGCTGATCCATTTTTGCTAAATCAGCTTCGTTTAATGGTTTTGTTTGCTGGTCAACAGTAGATTGCAATTCCAGATAAAGTCTTTTTGATTCAGCTGCAATTTTACTTCGGTAGTCCTCTGCTGCTTTTTTTGCCAATTCTATGGTTTTGTCGTAGGCAAGTTCCTTGGTTGTTTTGTACTCAGGGACTACACCAATTCCTTCCCAGTTTGTTTTAGTGATTGGATTTATTGCAGTTCCGGTAGGAATAAATATTTCTAAAAGAGAGTTAATTTCAAGAATTTCACCGGGATTTGCTCCACCACCAGTCACTTCACCAACTAAGGTTGCTCTTTTTTGTGTTTGCATGTTATAACTGAATTCTTCTGCACCCGAAAAACTTCTGTTACCTGTGATAATAAATAAGGGAACATCGATTCTTTTTTTACCGTTAACTTCTGTAACTCTGAATTCTTCCGTAAAGTTGTCTTTTCTAAAGTATAAGGTATTTAGCAATAGAGGTTCTTTAAAAAAGTAACTGCACAGGTATTGCACGGTTTTAGGACTTCCACCTCCGTTAGTTCTTAAATCAATAACAATGGCGTCCGTTTTAGAAAGCAATTGCATATAAGAATCAATAGTGGGGTTAGTCTCGTGTATGAAATATTTAAAATTGAGGTAACCGATATTACCGTCAAGTATTTTAACCTCTCGGAAACCATCGGCAAGTTTGCGATTGTCGGTTAAATTATGAAGATAAATTTCGTAGGAATCTTTAGCTGTACTCGTGGTGTTGTTATCGGGAACAAATTTAGGCTTGACTCTAAGATGTTTGTCGTTGTTGACTAAACGAATTTCTTTCGTTAGCGCGCTACGGCGAAAGAATCCAGAAGATCGTATTTTTTGAATTTATTTTCTTTATAACTCTTTTTTAAATGAGCTGCGATCAGTTTTGCCTGATCAGGAAATATGTACTCCTTTTGAATGAGGGAATCTATTTTTAGGATAGTTTCTTTTTTGAATTTTTCCGTTATTTTCTTTTGCTGACCATTGGCGTTTGGGAGAATGAGACAAGTGAGCACGAATAAAAAAACGAGTTTGTTGTTAAAAATAAAAATCTGTTGTAAAAATGGTTTAGTGAGATATTTCATAATGTTTTGGATTTTTATTTATAACGCTAATTTAAGATTTTATGATAAAATCTGATGAAAATATTTGCAGGTGTGTTGTTTTGTTATTTTTTGTTAGTAGAAGTTGAAAATATTTGTGATTTTCTAATGATGAATTTGAGAAGATAGAATTGAATCTAAAAGGAAGTAGGAGGAAAAGGCTGTTAATTTGTAATAAAAAAGCTACTTTTGTGTTTTTGTTAGATTTAAAGCCATTTTTGGAACAAGGATTATGTTAGTAAAAGTTTATGGAAGTGCCGTTTTTGGAGTAGAAGCAACAACGATTACGGTCGAAGTTCATATGGATAATGGGATTGGTTATCATTTAGTGGGATTGCCGGATAATGCCATAAAGGAAAGTAGTTATCGAATTGCCGCTGCTCTGAAGAATAATGGACTAAATTTCCCTGGTAAGAAAATAACAATTAATATGGCACCGGCTGATTTGCGAAAGGAAGGTTCCGCATACGATTTAACTTTGGCGATGGGGATTTTGGTTGCTTCAGATCAGGTAAAAGCACCGGAGATTGAAAAATATATTATCATGGGAGAGCTTTCTTTAGACGGTAGTTTACAGCCTATTCGGGGAGCATTACCGATCGCAATCAAAGCAAAGGAAGAAGGTTATAAAGGTTTCTTCCTGCCCATTCAGAATGTGAAAGAAGCCGCAATAGTGACCGGATTAGACGTTTATGGAGTTCAGAATCTTCAGGATGTTATTGATTTTTTTAATGGGAAAGGAACGCTTGAGCCTACAATTATTGATACCAGAGCTGAATTTTATAAAAGCTTAGATTTCCCGGAATTTGATTTTTCAGATGTGCGCGGACAGGAAAGTATAAAACGTTGTATGGAAATTGCCGCTGCCGGAGGTCACAATATCATTTTAATTGGTCCGCCCGGAGCGGGGAAAACGATGCTGGCTAAGCGTGTTCCGAGTATTTTACCGCCAATGACTTTGCGTGAAGCTCTTGAAACGACAAAAATTCACAGTGTTGCAGGAAAATTAAAAGAGGTAGGGTTAATGAATCAGAGACCTTTCAGAAGCCCTCATCATACCATTTCTAATGTTGCCTTGGTTGGAGGAGGAAGTTATCCTCAGCCCGGAGAAATTTCGATGGCTCATAATGGTGTTTTGTTTTTAGACGAATTACCGGAGTTCAAGCGCGATGTTCTTGAAGTCATGCGCCAGCCGCTGGAAGATCGCGAAGTGACCATTTCGCGAGCGAAGTTTACAGTTACTTATCCGTCATCGTTTATGCTGGTGGCGAGTATGAACCCAAGTCCAAGTGGTTTTTTTAATGATCCGAGTATGCCTAATACATCTTCGCCTCACGAGATGCAGCGTTATATGAGCAAAATTTCGGGTCCGCTTTTAGACCGGATTGACATTCATATCGAAGTCACACCAGTTCCTTTTGAAAAATTGGCCGATGATCGAAAAGCCGAGAGCAGTGTTGAAATTCGCAAACGGGTTACCGCCGCTCGGGAAATTCAAACCAGACGTTTTGAAACCATTGGAAATGTACATTACAATGCACAAATGAGCAGCAAACTTATTCGGGAGTTTTGCATTCTTGACGATCCGTCAAAAGAATTGCTGAAAACCGCTATGGAACGATTGAATCTGTCGGCGAGAGCCTACGACAGAATCCTGAAAGTCTCAAGAACCATCGCCGATTTAGATAATGCTCCGTCTATAATTTCCCAACACATCGCCGAAGCCATTCAATATAGAAGTTTGGATCGCGACGGCTGGCTGGGTTAGAGATTTTAGATTTTACTATTTTGGAGCGAAAATTTAACTTAATTCTATAAAATTCTCAATATGAATTTCATCTAAAAAAAGGATATCATGCGAAACCACAATTAAAGTCCCCTTGTACTCGTTTACAGCTGCGGTCAGAATTTCGATATTTTGAATATCAAGATTGTTTGTTGGTTCATCCAGAATGATCATATCCGGAGCCTCACTATTGAGGGTCAAACAGTAAAGCATCAGTCGCATTTTTTCACCTCCGCTTAAAGCAAAACAGGGTTTGTTCCAGTCATTTTGTGAAAACAGAAACTTATCAAGTTTCATTTTCAGATCATGTTCCTGTAAACCGGAAGTATTAAATTTCTGTGCTTGTTCGTAAACTGAAATTTGATTTTCAATAAGTGAATAATCCTGATCAATGTAAATTGATTTAGAATTGGCTTTGTAAATATTCCCTGTTTTGGGTTGCAATTGGCCCGTGATTATTTTTATCAATGTCGTTTTTCCGGAGCCGTTTGCGCCTTTGAGGGCGATACGTTGCCCGCTTAGAATTTGAAAATGAAGCTTATTTTTCCACAACAACTGATCGTTATAACTATGATTAATTGCTGATGCTTTGAAAAGTATTCTTCCTTTATGAAGGTTTGTTTTATCAAAACCAAATTTCATTTGATCAATATCAGGTAATGCTGACCGCAATTTCTGCAGGTCCTTAGCAATAGTTCCAATTTTTTCGGCATGAACACCTTTTGTTTTGGCCGTACTGTTTTCGGCATTGTTTCGCAAAGTGTTCATCATAATTCTTGAAACTCCGGCTTTCTTCTGCTTTTTTTCACCACGGGAGTCCAGTTTGTTTTGACGTTCCAGAGTTTCACGTTCTTTTTCTTTTGCTTTGCGTAACGCTTTTTCTTTACTTTGAATATCCTGACTCAAAGCCTTATTTTCGATCTGTTTTTGTTCAGTATAAAAATCATAATTACCACCGTAAACTGTTATTCCCTGTCCTGATAATTCATAAACAGCCTGCAATAAATTCAATAATTTTCGATCGTGACTTACTACAATCAAAGTTGAAGCGCTGTTTTTTATAAATTCATATAATAATTCTCTTCCCGAAATGTCCAAATGATTACTTGGTTCATCAAGTAAAACCAGTTTTGGTTCATGAATTGAAATTCCGGCCAGGAAAACTTTTGTTTTTTGTCCACCGCTCAGCGTTCCGAGTTTTTGGTTCCGGTCTAAATCCTGCAACTGCCAGTATTGTAAGGCTTCATTGCAACGCTCTTCAATTGTCCAATCGTCGTTTAAAATAGTAAGGTTTTCTTCAGAAACGACTCCGTTAAGAATTTCGTGCAAAGCATTCAGTTTGTCTTCAACCTGAAGCGCCTGAGCAATCGTAAGCTGATTAAACTGCCCGAAAATTTGAGGCAGATAATAAGGTTTGGAATCTGTTTTTAATAAACCGTCGACAGGTTCTGATTCGCCTGCAATAATTTTTAATAAGGTTGATTTTCCAACACCGTTGTTGCCAATTAAAGCAATTTTTTGGTGAGGGTTAACTGTAAAAGTAATTTTATCAAACAACAAATTCTTGTTTGAATGTAAGTAGGAGATATGCTGTAAAATAACCATAATTTCTTTCTTTAGGGAATAAACAAATGTGCAAGCCATTTTAATAGCTTACCTTAAAATTGTCCGAAAGAAATTTTTATTCACATAGAGATGGTACGGTTTATTTATTGCTGCAAAGATACAAAAAATAGTTTTTAAGATTTGAGTTTCACCTTATTCAAATTTTAAACTGGCATTTTTAGACATTAAATAGGAAGTAAGCTTTTTAATTTTACCTTTTTCCATTTCAAAAACATCACAGAAAACAGCATCCAGTTTATTACCATTTTTCATATTTCCCTGTACGGCACCTTCGGCAATAACAATGTCATTTTCTTCAATTAGTTTTATGATTTGAATCGTGGGACTGCCTGTAAAATTGTCGTTTTCAATTTCTTTGTCAAAAGCTTCTTTCCCTACATGCTGATAAATTCCGGGCATTTCCCAGATCACATCATCAGTAAGGCAATCTAAAATTCGTTTATGATCGCTTACTCTAAAAGCTTCCATATATTCGGTTACAGTTTGTTTATTTGCTGTCATGTCTTAAAGGTTATGATGTTAAAAGTGCTTTTGGAACGACTATTTTAGGTGCAAGATAAAATTACTGCTTTTTAGAAACATTCCAAAAGCTGATTTTTCGTCTCGTTACAAAACCTAGTTTTTCATATAAGCTAATGGCACCTATATTATTTTCGACAACATGTAAAAAAGGAGTTTTACTTTCGTCTAAGATGCTATTGACAACATGCGAAATCAATTGTTTGGCATAACCTTTTCCGGTGTGATCGGGATGCGTGATAATAGCACTCACTTCTGTAAAGTCATTCATTTTCATACGTTCGCCTGCGACAGCTATCAATTGGGCTTCTTTAAATATTCCATAATAATTACCTAATAAAGGAGTTTGGGTTTTAAAATATCCCGGCTGTACCAAATTAACCAGTTGTAATAATTCGTCATTATGATTTTCGGTAAGTTTGAGAATTTCAGTACCAGTCGGAAGTTGGATTTTGTCCTGAATAACCATTTGCAGACAAATCAATTCTTTGATGATTGTTAAAGAATCGTCTATTTCAGGTTTTTCACCCACTACAAAAAAAGAATCCGTTAACAACTCATATTGTTTTATGGCCTTTAAAGTGCTTTCCGAGAGTATAAAACTTCCAAACGGACAATAATCCGGATTGTAAAATTTAGTACCATCATAATCAAGGGCAAATGCGGAATGGTTTTCGGATAATGCATACCAAACCGGATTATCTAGTTTATGGTCTTCTTTATTTGTCATTATTTTAAAAATAATTTTTTAGGATCGTACTATATTCGGTTTTTATTCTTTCTCTTTTATAGGATAGAAAAAACGAAATGAATTCGAAGCTGCCGGATGTAAAATCGTACCGTGATTTTCAAGCGGGAAATAATCAAAATATACTCTTATGTTTTTGCTTTTTGAAGCTTTAATTTTTTCAGTTAGTAAATTAGCATCGACTTCCATAACTCTTGGAATTTCTGTTGGCGTAAGTCCTTCTTTACCAACTGCAATGTAAATGTCTGTCTGCGCACTGAAATTTTCCTGAAAAATGGCGCTGTCGAGATTTAGTATGGAACCATTATTCCACCAAATGCTTGGGCTTACAATAACATATTTATTAAAAAGGGTTGGTTTTGTTAGTAGAATTTCAGTTCCCAGTAATCCTCCCAATGATTGTCCCATAAGGGTTTTAGAGTTGTTGGCTTTGTATTTTTTTTCGATAAAAGGTTGCAATTCTTTTTCGATAAAAGCAATGAATTTATCAGAATGCCCGGAAGTTGGAAACCTTTTTTGATCTTTTTCGATAGTGGTCGGGAATGTAAAATCTCTTCTTCTGTCGACAGTGGCAATTCCCACAACAATTGATTTAGGAACCTGATTGATCCATTCGAAACTATTAAACTGCACCAGACCGGCGATATGAATAAAATCTTCATCAGCTGAACCGTCTAATAAATAAATTACGGGATATTTTGTTGCCTCTTCGCTTTTGTAACCTTCCGGTAGATAGATATTAAGGATTCTTTTTTCTCCTAATTCTTTCGATTGAATTTCATCAATAACTCCTAATACAAATGGCTTTGCGATTTCTTTTGGTTTGGTTTTATTGGTTTGGCAAAAGATAAAAGTGGTAGAAAAGAGTAAAAAGGCAAGGGTAAATAATTTGTTCATTATGGTGGTATTTAGTAGCAATGGGGTAAAATATTATGATGTGAAACAGGTAAATTATATAGAACTAAAATACAAATTAAAATTGGAAAAAATCCTGCTTCATTTGAAGTAGGGTTACATAGAAGAAATAAGTTCTACTTTACTTCCGTTCCTTCAAACTTTATTCTGCGGTCATTTACGTGAACCAATTCGTCAAGTTCATAGATGTTTTTATAGCCGTACCCATAAAGGTTAATATGTGTAGGAATGTTCAGAGCCAGCATAACAGGTTTTCTGTTGGTTAAAATCTGAGACTCGGGAGCACTTTTAGGAAGCGCCATTTTTGAAGCGAAATCTATCGGGTCACCATTAAAATTGTTATTGCAGTAAATCAGTATTCTGGTATTAGGATCCGGAATTAATTGATGCAGGTTTTCCTGTGTAAAATCGGTAAAATCAAGATGAATTGCCCCTTTTAAGTGTTTTCGGTTGTAACGAAAATCAGAGCGTGTGTCCAAAATAACGGTATTCTCTTCATGACTCATTTTAAGAAAAAGATCGAGACTCACCAGACGATTTGCTCTTGCTTTTTCGACTTCGGTAACGAGGTTTTTAAAATCATCGTAGTCTACTAATGCTTTAGGATATTGTTGCTGCTCTGTCATTGCGGTAGAAGTTTTGGCTGTTTGTGATTGAGTAACACAGCCTGTGAAACAAAATGATACTAAAAATAGAAGCGTTATCTTTTTCATTTGAAATGAGGTTTATAGTTCAATATGTTTATCAGCCGGACTCTACCGCTTTTAATAAAGCGTTAGATTTATCTCCTGAATTTGTTTCTGACAATAATATCTTTTAATCTCTCTTTTAAGTCTTCTCCTGTGTCAAAAACCATTTGTTCATTGTTTGGAAAAGGTACAGCTCGTTTGTTGAAATAACTGATATAATTGTCCTCGCACGCACTTCTGTCTCCTTTGTAAGTAGAGTAAATATTCTCAAAAATAAACTCACTGGTTACCGGAAAAGATTGCAGTAACTGATTGATTTTTAAATCAACATAGTCCACTTTTGCTGTGATCTGGCAGGATTTAAATTGTCTGAATTCGTATACGTTTGCACGAAGCATTCTGTAATTGTCTACTTTTATTTCTCTGCCCAGACTGTCTTTAACCGGTCTTCCTCTGCTGTCCAGAAGTGTTTTGACACCGTCTTTTATCTGTCTTTCTTTAATGAATTCCTTCTCTTTGATTTGCTCTGGGGAAATATTGATCTGCACGAAGTTTACAATCAGACTATAATCGTAAACGATGCCTTTTTGTCTAAGACTGTGATAAACCGTCCATTTATCGTTTAGTCCGTAGGTTTTAAAATCGAGTAAGTCATCCTGAAGCGGTTTCGGAATGACCATATTGGTTTCGTTTTTGGCATAAACATCCACAAAATCCGTTCCTTTAAACTGTGCATCATCCATCAATTTTTTGGTGTTTTTGTAGTTTGGGCTAATGCTTTCCAAATAAGAAAAATCATCGTAGGCTTTTCTAAAATCCAGTTTGTTATTTGATTTTAAAAGGGCAGAAGCATTTTCATATAAATATCTCGTCAATGCAATTTTACTGCTTATGATTTGATTGGTATAATTATCAAACTGGAATGTGGCAGTTCTTCCTTGTTTCAAGAGTTGCAGAGGTAATAACGGTCGGATTTTTTCCTGACGATTGTTCAACTGCATGTAGGTATTGTAAGTGCGTTCGGCATTTACCGGATTTGCTTCTTTGATCATTAATTCCAGGCTACGTAAATCTCTGTCTTTGGCTTTTGCAAACGCCTCTTCCAGCAAATACACGTAATCTTGTTTTCCTTTAGAATCTTTTTTGGTTCTTAAAGCTTCAACAGCGCGGTCTATGGCTCCATCATAATTTCCGTCGCTTAGCATGGATTGAGTAGTTTTTACACCACAAGACGACAGTGCTAAAAATAATATTGAAAATAGGATTGTAATTTTTTTCATTCTAAAGACCAATTGATTTTAAAGGAGCAAAGATATCTGTTTTTAGATAAACTAGAAGTTGTGATTTTAATTTAAGAAGGTGAAGTTTTTGTAAACTGTTTTATTTCAGATTTATTCCTGCTGAATCCACTCGTATTTTCCATCTTTAAGATAGATAATGCCGCCTCCGCAGCTTTCTTCGGCATGAATAAAGATTCCGTCATTTGGCAGTTTGATTTTGTCTTCTTCTTTTATTTCGTCATCGCCCAAGATTTCTCCCTGATCGTTAACATTGTTCCAGACAATTTCCCCTTTTGGGGCTTTTTCAAATATTCCGGCCCAGTCGATTTCTTCAAAACCCTGATAGAGGATAGTATTTCCCATTCCGAAATAATCTGTTCGGTTTCCATCTCCGAAAACAATTCGCAAACCACTTTTATCACTTTTTGTACTTCTTACAATTTCAACCGTTTCATTTTTTCCGTCGCCGTCGAGGTCGCATACGATTTTATTTGTTTTGTGTTTGGTCGAAATCACAATGGTATCGGAGCTATTTTGTGCTTCTTTTTTGTCAGTGGTTTCAACACTGTTTTTCGCTGGAGTTGAAATTGTTGTGACCTCGGTTTTGGATTCTTTTTTGCAAGAGATAAAAATAAAGGCAGCAAGAAGTAAAATTTTGAATTTCATGTTTTCGAGTGAGACTTTTTTGGTAAGATTTGAGATTATCAAAATATAAATGATTGGGAACGGTATTGTAAACGGGGTGTATTTAGAATTTCATTATTTCCTAATTTTCACCTGATACACAATTTCCCAAAAGAGGATTGATAGAATAGCATTGGTGAATATGGCGGTTTTAACTAAATAGGGATCGTATTTGGTAAGTAGGTGTAAGTTAGCGAATTGTACGGCCAAAAATAAAGACAAAGCGGCAATTGAAACAGAGCAGATCACATTTAGTACCGGTTTCCACTTTAAACCTAAAAAAGAATAAATAATGTTCAAAATAGCAAATCCACAACCCAAAGTAATGTAGGGATCTGTTCCTAATTTCTCCCCCAACTGCAGTAAAGGAGAAGTTGCGGTAAGATATAAAAAGAAAAGGATTGCATAAAAAAGGGTTCGTGTTTGAATTTTCATTTTGATGTTTTTTAAATAAAACGGAAAAGAGGTTTTATAGATTTAGATTTGTTCTCAATTTTAAATTATTCCTTTTGGCTCATGTGCAACGCAATTCTGTTTCCTTCACAGTCTTTAAATTCAGCTACCCAGCCAAATTCGCCATTTGAGGTTATCGGAAATAAAATCTCGGCACCATTTTTTACGGCCAGATTTATAGTTTCTTCAATATCTTCAGTGTTTAAATAAACAAGAGTTCCATCTATCGTAGGCTTGTATATTTCACCTTGGGCTAAGGCTCCCGAAATACCATTGTTGCCTTCGATAAGCGGAAAGAATGCCATTTCATTATCATGAATGCGATCACGTTCAAATTCAAAACCAAAAACCGCCGAATAAAATTGTATGGCTCTTTCGATGTTGGTTACCGGAATTTCAAAATAAACAACAGGATTCGATTTGGTTTTCATTTTGTTTAGGGTTATTTTTTATTGTAAGCGAAGTTAGAGAAAATTCCAGTTCAATTGACTGGATTTTATTTTTTCAATTTGTCGTTTGTGTCGGAGAACATGTACAATGGCATGTTCTGTAAGTTGTTCGATGTCGTACAATTGTCCCCAGCCTGTTTTTATTTTTAAGGAATCGTCATATTGTTCTAATTCATCGTCTTTAATTTTACTGAAAACACTTTCGGTAAAGAGGAAGACATTGGTTAAATCATTCAGATATTCGACAATGGTGACATGAAAAACTTTGTCAGGCCGCTCCATAGGTTCTCCTTTCCAGTTATGAATACTGATAGCATAACTATAACCGGAGCTGACAACGTGCGAAAGAATAGCTTGTATGGATTTACAATCTTTGCTTGTTGTTTTTTCGTCTATAATGTGGGGCAAAACATTATCAGGAATACTTGTAATAACGTTTTTAAGATCTAAAATTGCCTGTTCGTAGATGTCAAGCAATGCTCCAACGGCACCTGGTCTGTTCATTTTTGTATTTGTTGGTTATTTTTTATTGTAAAATCGCCTCGATCTTAGTCTCTGATTTTTCTTTAAGTGCACTGTTAGGATGAAAATTCCAAATGATCAAAAATTTTCCTTTTGCAAGATATTCTTCCGGATGCTCATCAGTTGGCTGACCATCTTTTCCCCAAAGTAATCCTTGCAGAAATCGATCTCCTTTAAAAGTGTGTTCAAATTCAAAATACATTACAGATCCACGATCGGTTTTACTTTTAAAATTTTGAATCGATTTACTTTTTAAGGTTCCAACAATACTAGCGTAGGTTTCAATATCATTATAGAAAGTACAGGCTTGTGGAGTAATACAAATATTACCATCGTTTAAAGTGTAGCCTTTGGGAATTTCTTTTGGTTTTAGTTTTAGATCAGCAATTGTCTGACCGAATAAAGTAGTAGTAAGTAATAAAAATAATACCGACAGGGGAATCGTAATTTTCATGGATTTTGGGGTTTGATTTATCAAACTAAAATAGTTTTTTTATTTGAGTTATTTGAAATTCATTTTTTGCGAAGCAGTAAAATTGTAAACCCGACAGGTTCTTAAAACCTGTGGGGTTTGGATGGTACTTATTTGGATAACGCATTTGTAGGTTAAGTACGCTCTAATGAAACATCTTATATAGAATTTGCATAACTTTGACTGAATTGTTAAATTAATAAAGAGCAGAATTTTAAAATGAACATTGAAGTAATTTCATCACAAAATTTAAAACAACTTGTCGAATTAGTTTTAGAGCTTTGGAACGACTGTTCGTTTGACGAAGAAGTTGAAAGTTATAAAGCGATTATAGATTCAGAAAATGAAATTTGTTATGTGGTTAAGGATCAAGAAGACTACATTGCGTTTGTACATTTAAGTACGCGAAATGACTATGTTGAAGGTGCAGAAGACTTACCCGTTGCCTACATTGAAGCTATTTACGTAAAGCCAGCGTATCAAAAACAAGGTATTGCCAGAAGATTGACAAAAGTTGCTGAAGACTGGGCGAAACAAAAAGGATTTAAGCAAATTGCTTCCGACACCGATTTGGGGAATTCAGCAAGCATTGATTTCCATCAAAAAACTGGTTTTACCGAAGTTGAACGAATAGTGTGCTTCATTAAAAATTTATAGGATCGTTTAAACGCGACAGGTTTTTAAAACCTGTCGGGTTTGTTGCGCCAAAGAGATTTTAGTGAAGTTTGTCATTTCTCCTTAGTTCAGAAAAGGCAAGATTAAATTTAGAAGATTATAAGAAAAAAAAATCCGTCATAATCCGTGTTTTCGCAAAGCGAATCCGCGTCATCCGTGTGCTATATTGACAACTATTTTTGTCGATCAAGTAGTATGATTTACTTCGTCAGTTGCTATCGCTCGAGTCTTCTCTGTCGAAATGACACGATTGGGCTGAGGCTTCGACTTTGCTCAGCCAGACGGGGCATAAATCTAAAAACTGTAAAAAAAAATCCCGCCTCAATTAAGAAACGGGACTTCGGTGATATTCTCTTTTTTTTATTTTAAACTGTTGCTGCAATTTCTTGTGGCAACGGAATTTGATTTTTTAGTAAATCTTCGAAAGTTTCGTGAGCACGAATCAGGATTCCTTGACCGTTCATCCATAAAACTTCAGCTGGTTTGTATCTTGAATTGTAGTTCGAAGACATAGAGAAACAATAAGCTCCTGCATTTCTGAACGCTAAGATATCGCCTTCTGTAATTTCTGAAATTCTGCGGTTGTTGGCAAAAGTATCCGTTTCGCAGATGTAACCTACTACCGAGTAAAAACGCTCTTTTCCTTTTGGATTGGAGATGTTTTCAATATGGTGCTGTGAACCGTAAAACATCGGACGGATTAAGTGATTGAAACCACTGTCAACCCCTGCGAAAACTGTCGAAGTGGTTTGTTTTACTACGT
Organism: Flavobacterium sp. WG21; assembly: GCF_000335775.1. Lineage (NCBI taxonomy): Bacteria > Pseudomonadati > Bacteroidota > Flavobacteriia > Flavobacteriales > Flavobacteriaceae > Flavobacterium > Flavobacterium sp. WG21. Next base: position 138,844 of record NZ_AMYW01000004.1, on the reverse strand, counting down.
TTACTTTGGCTAAGAAGAAACCAGCTTCGCTCACGAGGAATTTTCCGGGTTCGAAAATCAAAGTTAAATCTCTACCGTATTCTGTACAGAAAGAATTGAATCTTTTAGATAATTTTTTACCTAATTCTTCAATATCGGTTTCGATATCGTCTTTTTTGTAAGGCACTTTGAATCCGCTTCCGAAATCTAAGAATTGTAATTCTTTGAAATGTTTAGCCGTATCAAATAAGATTTCAGCTGCATACAAGAATACTTCGATATCTAAAATATCCGATCCTGTGTGCATGTGAATCCCCACAATATGCATTTTTGTGTTTTCAACAATTCGTAAAATATGTGGTATCTGGTGAACAGAGATTCCGAATTTACTATCGATATGTCCAACGGAAATATTAGCATTTCCACCCGCCATTACGTGTGGATTGATACGAATACATACGGGTATATTAGGATGTTTGGTTCCGAATTGCTCTAAAATAGATAAATTGTCAATGTTGATCTGTACACCCATTGCGGCTACTTCTTCGATTTCTTCTAAAGAAACTCCGTTTGGTGTAAAGAAAATTTTGTCAGGATCATAGCCGGCATGAAGTCCTAATTGAACCTCCTGAATCGATACAGTATCTAAGCCAGATCCCATGTTCTTTAATAGCTGAAGAATGGCAACGTTAGACAATGCCTTCATGGCATAATTAACTCTTAAGTTTTCTACCTTAGAGAAAGCTTTAGTTAACCTGTTGTACTGAGATTGGATTTTTTCGGCATCATATACATATAATGGACTTCCAAATTGGTCTGCTAACTGCAGTAAATCTTTTGCTTGCATCTGTAAACTATTTTCAGCAAACTTATTACTCTTTTGCCGATTGACAAATTTTAAATTGAAAAATAACAAATTGTAACAAATTGTTATAAAATAAACATTTAGAGTTTTTTTAACTTTTAATGGTTTCTAATTCTTATTTAGAGTGAATAAAAATTATATTTGCCCCAAAATTACATTATTAGAGATTATTTATGAAAAAGATTATTACATTTTGCTTGATTATCCTTACAACATCGGTGGGATTTGCTCAGGAAAAATCAAAAGACAGTTTGCAGACTAATAATTTAGATGACATTATTGTAACTGCAAGCCGAAAAAAAGAGAGTATAAAAGAGGTTGTTTCTTCTATTACGATTGTTGGAGCTAAAAAAATCCAAAGTCAGACCTTGGTAAATTCGAATATCGGTAATATTTTGCAATATACAGTTCCGGGCTTAGCGACCGCGAGTAACCAAACTTCAAATTTCGGTCAGACTTTAAGAGGAAGGCCGTTTTTGGTTATGATTGATGGAATACCGCAATCTACGCCTTTGCGAAATGGAGGTAGAGACCTTCAGGTAATTGATCCTTCGTCTATCGAAAGAGTGGAAGTTATCAAAGGTGCAACTTCAATTTATGGGAATGGTGCCGATGGAGGGATCATCAATTATATTACAAAGAAAAACCATTCTGAAGAAAAAATTAGCGGTTCGGTACAGTTAGGTTTGATCACACAACCCAAAACTTTTGCAGAATCATTTGGTTACAGAGCTTCACTTTCACTGGCAGGGAAACTAAAAAAACTCGATTACGTTGTTGGATTTACACAGGAAAGATCAGGTGTTGCTAAAGATGCTAACGGAGTGAACCTTTCGCCGTTTTATAGTTTGTCGAATTTAAATACGTACAACGGCTTGTTTAAAATAGGATACGCACTAACTGATACCCAAAGGTTAGAGTTCTCGTACATGGGTTATGCTTCGAAGTCATTTTTAGATCAGGATGTTAAGATTGGTAAATGGGGAGAAATCCCAACGATTGGAGTGGACGCCGGTGGACGTTTGGGAACGCCTGAAGGAACTCCGAGAAATCATAATTTTAGAGTAGCGTATTCGAATTCGGAGATTTGGAATAATACTTCTTTGGATGTTAATGTTTATGCACAGGATTTCAGAACGGTTTATTCGTATGACAGAGATCAGTTTTTAAACGGAGGTCAATCGAATGTGGCTTCGCAAAAGAAAGGGCTTCGCGTTAATTTTGATTCCCGTCTTTTTGCAAATGATACCTACAAAGCAGAGGTAATTTATGGTTTGGATTTACTTCAAGACAAAACGGTTCAAAAATTAGAAGACGGTCGTTTTTGGACTCCTCAAATGAAAATGCTGAATACTGCACCTTTTGCGTTGATTAAATTTGATGCCTGGGGTAAATTTACCTTAAAAGCAGGTGCTCGATATGAAAATATTAAGGTGAAAGCAGATGATTTCAACACGTTACCGGTATTGAATGCTAAAAACAATACGTACACCAAAAGTATTTTTGTTCAGGGAGGCGAGTTAGATTATAATGCTCTCGTTGGAAACATCGGATTGCGATATAATATTATGCCGGAAGTAAATGTTTTTACGAGTTATTCTCAATCTTTTTCGATCAATGAGGTAGGGCGCATTTTAAGAACGTCTACTGAAAGTGTGATCTCAAAATTACCAACTGATCCTATTATTGTAAACAATTACGAAATGGGAGTGGCCGGAACGATTAAAAAATGGTTCAACTATGAGGTAACCAGTTTCTGGAGCACATCACAATTAGGGGCTACATCAATTCAGTCAGCTGATGGTTCTTTTGCGATGCAGCGTGCTCCCGAAAACATCTGGGGATATGAGGCCGTTGTAGGTTTTAATCCAATAGAATTTCTAAGTTTTGGAGGTGCTTTTGCCTGGATAGAAGGGAAGGTCGATAATGACAATAACGGATCGTACGAAAAATATATTAACGGATCCCGAATAATGGCTCCAAAGCTTACGACTTATGTTCAGATTCGTCCGCTGAAAAATTTAGATATTGAATTAAGTTCTTTACATAACTTCAAAAGAGACCGATTTGATCCAAATCCAACCACAAACTTGTATAGTTTTAACGAAGGTCCGGTAAAAAAATATACGGTCTTTAATTTAAGCAGTTCTTATCTCATCAATAAATCATTCCGATTGGCGCTGGGAGTGGAGAATTTATTTAATAAAGATTACGCTCCCAATATTGCCTGGTGGCAAGCGAGAGATAAAGATTTTGTGAATGCTCCCGGAAGACGTGCAACTTTACAAATTCAGTATAATTTTTAAATTTAGTAATTTGAAGTGTAATTTTAATATTTCATAACAAAGCCCCTTTTTGATTTCAAAAAGGGGCTTTTATTTTTATAAAGGTTAAGGAGTCTGTGACTTATAAACTAGGCAAATCTCCGTTTCCTTTGGTTGGCAAATTGGTAGAACCCATCAAGAACAAATCGACTTCTCTCGCCGCTTCACGGCCTTCTGAAATAGCCCATACAATTAAGGACTGTCCTCTTCGCATATCACCGGCAGTGAAAATGTGCGGAACATTCGTCTGATAATTTTTGGCTTTATAGTTGTTTCTCATATCGATTTCCAGACCTAATTGCTCGCTTAAAGTTTTCTCAGGGCCTGTAAATCCTAAAGCCAATAAAGCTAGATCGCATGGCCATATTCTCTCTGAACCTTCTTTTTCGATTAATTCAGGACGCTGACCCGGAGTCATTTTCCATTGTACTTCAACGGTTTTTAATCCTACCAGTTCTCCTTTGTCGTTCGATAAGAATTCTTTGGTATTGATCAACCAGTTTCTGTCGCAGCCTTCTTCGTGAGAAGATGAGGTTTTTAACTGTAGCGGCCAAAAAGGCCAAGGAGTTGTTTCGCTTCTTCCAACCGGAGGTTTAGGTAAAATCTCAAAGTTGGTTACCGATTTTGCACCATGCCTGTTAGAAGTTCCAATACAATCAGAACCGGTGTCTCCACCGCCAATTACGATTACATCTTTACCGGTAGCCATAACCTGATCTTGAATTGATTCTCCAAACAAAACTTTGGTCTGCTGAGTTAAGAAATCCATTGCCTGAACAACGCCTTTGCTTTCGATTCCTTTAGTTGGTAAACTTCTTCTTTCGGTTGCACCACCGCACAATACGATAGAATCAAAAGAATTTAATTCGGCTACGCTATAGTTTACGCCAACATTTACATTGGTTTTAAAAGTGATTCCTTCCGCTTCAAGGATTGCTACACGTCTGTCGATGATTCCTTTTTCTAATTTGAAATTTGGAATTCCGTAACGTAATAAACCTCCTATGGCGTTGTCTCTTTCAAAAACGGTAACAGTATGACCAGCTCTGTTTAATTGCTGTGCTGCTGCTAAACCTGCGGGACCTGAACCAATAACCGCAACTGTTTTTCCGGTTCTGGTTTTTGGGGCCTGTGGTTTGATCCAGCCTTCGGCAAACCCTCTTTCGATGATGTTTTTTTCGATGTTTTCGATGGCAACAGGTTCTTTGATGATCCCTAATACGCATGATTTCTCACATGGAGCAGGGCATAAGCGGCCTGTGAATTCCGGAAAGTTATTAGTAGACTGTAAAATCTCTAAAGCACTTTGCCATTCTTCCTGATGTACCATATCGTTGAAATCAGGAATTAAATTCCCCAACGGACAGGAACTGTGGCAAAAAGGAATACCACAATCCATACATCTCGAACCTTGTTCTTTTATTTTATCTTTTGCTAACGGAATCGTAAATTCGTTGTAGTTCGTAACACGTTCTGCAACTGCTATATTACTTTCGTCGGCTCTGTTATATTCTTTAAATCCGCCTATTTTACCCATGACATTTTAAATTAAATTCCAATTTCTTAAATTCCAAATTCCAATCCTTTGACTTCGCTTCCTTCGACTTCGCTCAGGAAGACAGTGCCATTGAAATTGATTTTTGATTTTTGAAATTGATTTTACCCCGCTATTAATTCTTCTATTTTTTTCTCTTCTGCAATTCGTTGTAATGCTTTTTTGTAATCAGTTGGCATCACTTTTACGAAATTTTGCTGTTCATTTTCCCAGTCTGCTAAAATTCTTTTGGCTAATGGACTGTTGGTGTACAAAGAGTGGTTTTTGATCAGTTTTCTTAGTTTTCTCACGTCCTCGTCTTCGATAGGATCAAAAGCAACCATTTCCATGTTGCATACCCTTGCATCGAATTGTTGATTCGGATCGTACACATAAGCAACACCACCGCTCATACCTGCCGCGAAGTTTCGTCCTGTTTTTCCTAAAACAACTACTGTACCTCCCGTCATGTATTCGCATCCGTGATCTCCAATTCCTTCCACAACTGCTGTTGCTCCGGAATTTCTAACACAGAAACGCTCTCCGGCAATTCCATTAATATAAGCCTCTCCGGTAATAGCTCCGTAAAGGGCAACGTTCCCGATAATGATATTTTCTTCAGGTTTGAAAGTGGCAGTAGGAGGTACTTTTACAATTAATTTTCCTCCCGAAAGACCTTTTCCTAAGTAATCATTACAGTTTCCGTGAATTTTAAACGACAATCCATTTGTTGCAAAAGCACCAAAACTTTGTCCGGCAGAACCTTCAAAATCAACTAAAATAGTATCATCAGGTAATCCTTGTGCGCCATAAATTTTTGAGATTTCATTACTCAAAATAGCACCTACAGAGCGGTCTGTATTTTTAATTTTAAAGGTAACTCTGGTTTTTTCTTTTCTGTAAATAGAAGGAATTGCTTCTTTAATGATATCAAAATCCAATACATTTTCAAGCTGGTGATCTTGTTGTGTTGTGTTGTGATTTGGAACCGTTTTGGCTTTTTCCGGTTTGTACAGAATCGATGATAAGTCTAAGCCATTGGCTTTGTAATGTTGGATTGCTTTGTTCACATTTAATTTTTGCGACTGACCCACCATTTCTTTTAAAGTTCTGAAACCTAATTGCGCCATGATTTCTCTTAGCTCTTCAGCAATAAAATACATGAAGTTGATGACGTGCTCCGGAGTCCCTTTGAAATTTTTTCTCAATTCAGGATCCTGAGTGGCAATACCAACCGGACAGGTATTTAAGTGACAAGCTCTCATCATGATGCATCCTGAGGCTACCAGCGGAGCCGTTGCAAAACCAAATTCTTCTGCTCCTAATAAAGCGGCTATCGCTACGTCACGACCTGTTTTTAGCTGTCCGTCACATTCTAAAACCACACGGCTTCTTAAATCGTTCAAGATCAAAGTTTGTTGCGCTTCGGCTAATCCAAGTTCCCACGGAATACCTGTATGTTGTAAAGACGTTAAAGGGGCAGCACCAGTTCCTCCGTCGTAACCTGAAATTAAGATCACGTCGGCTTTTGCTTTTGCGACACCGGCTGCGATGGTTCCAACGCCAACTTCAGAAACTAATTTTACATTGACACGAGCTTCACGATTGGCATTTTTCAAATCGTAAATCAACTGAGATAAATCTTCAATAGAGTAGATGTCGTGGTGTGGCGGTGGTGAAATCAAACCTACATAAGGGGTTGAGTTTCTGGTTTCGGCAATCCAGGGCACTACTTTTTCTCCCGGAAGCTGTCCGCCTTCACCCGGTTTAGCCCCCTGAGCCATTTTAATCTGGATTTCTTTAGCGTTGGTCAAATAGTTGATCGAAACACCAAAACGTCCCGAAGCTACTTGTTTGATCGCACTGTTTCTCGAATCTCCGTTAATTTCTTTCTGGAAACGTTTTGGATCTTCTCCTCCTTCTCCAGAATTACTTTTTCCGCCAATTCTGTTCATAGCAATCGCTAAATTCTCGTGCGCTTCTCTACTGATGGATCCGTAAGACATGGCTCCGGTTTTGAATTTCTTCACAATTTCAGTCCATGATTCTACTTCATCAATAGAAATTGGATCTAAATTATTGAATTCAAATAAACCTCTGATCGTCATTAAGTTTGAGCTTTGCTCGTTGACCATATTAGAGTATTCTTTATAGCTTTCAGGACTGTTTAAACGAACGGCCTGTTGTAATTTAGAAATAGTGGTCGGGTTGAACATGTGTTTCTCTCCACCGCGTCTCCATCTGTAAATACCTCCAATTTCAAGAGAAAGTAAGTTGGCAATTTTTGAATTTGGAAATGCTTTTTGGAAACGTTTCTTGACTTCTTTTTCGACTTCCATTAAACCAATTCCTTCAATTCTTGATGGGGTGTAAGGGAAGTATTTTGAAGTAAAAGTTTTGTTCAGTCCTAAAATCTCGAAAATCTGAGCAGCTCTGTACGAATGTAAAGTAGAGATCCCAATTTTGTTCATGATTTTAACGATTCCTTTTGCAATGGCTTTGTTGTAATTTACAATCGCATAATCTGCTTTTACTCCTTTAATAAAGCCCTGATTCACCTGATCATGAATAATTTCATTTACCATGTAAGGATTGATCGCACTTGCTCCGTATCCGAACAATAAAGCAAAATGATGCGGTTCACGAGGCTCTGCAGATTCGATTATGATTCCGAATTTTGAACGAACCTGAAGAATGTTTAAAGAGTGATGAATGTACGAACAAGCCAGTAACATTGGTATTGGAGCCAGTTCTTCACTTACTCCTCGGTCTGATAAAATAATGACATTGCATCCTTCAGAAACGGCTTTAAAAGTTGCCTCAACACATTTTTCAAGTGCGCGCTCCAGTCCGTTAACTCCTTTTTCTATTTTATATAAGGTAGAAATAGTAGCCGATTTGAAATCAACGTGGTCAATGTTTCTGATTTTATCCAAATCCTCATTGGAAATAACCGGATTTTGGATTTTTAGTTTTTTACACTGCTTAGATTCAATTTCAAAAATATTGAAATCACCGCCAATGGCTAAACTGATATCAGTAATGATCTCCTCACGAATACCGTCTAAAGGCGGGTTAGTCACCTGTGCAAACAATTGCTTGAAGTAGTTGTACAACAATTGCGGCTGGTCTGATAAAACAGCCAAAGGCGTATCGTTACCCATAGAACTGATGGCTTCAGCTCCCTGACCTCCCATTGGGTTAATGATGGTTTTTAAATCTTCAATCGTATAGCCAAATAATTTTTGTCTGGTTAAGAAATCCAGTTTCTCAACCGGTGTTGGGTTATTGGTATACGGTATTTTAGATAAAGGCAATAAGTTAGCATCGATCCATTCTTTGTAAGGACGTTTGGTAACGATGGATTTCTTTACCTCGTCGTCTTCAATAATACGGCCTTCGTTCATGTCTACCAGGAACATTTTCCCGGGCTCTAAACGACCGTGCTGAATCACATCTTCAGGATCGATATCCAAAACACCAATTTCTGATGACATGATTACAAAACCGCTTTTGGTTAAGGTATAACGTGATGGACGCAATCCGTTACGATCTAATAATGCACCAATGACGTTACCATCTGTAAACGGAATAGAGGCAGGGCCATCCCAAGGCTCCATAATACAAGCGTTAAACTCGTAAAAGGCTTTTTTCTCCGGAGACATGGTCTGGTGTTTTTCCCAGGCTTCCGGAACCACCATCATCATGGCTTCCGGTAAGGAACGTCCCGTCATTAATAGAAGTTCTACTACCATATCCATAGAAGCAGAATCTGATTTTCCTTCTAAGATAATTGGAAATAGTTTTTTGATATCATCGCCAAAAATTTTGCTTTGCATCAATTCTTCACGAGCGCGCATACGGCTAACGTTTCCGCGAAGCGTGTTGATTTCACCGTTGTGACACATGTATCTAAACGGTTGTGCTAAGTCCCAGGATGGGAATGTATTGGTAGAGAAACGCTGGTGCACTAATGCCAAACGAGTCACTAAATCGGGATCTTTTAAGTCAACATAATAACGGCTGATGTCTTCCGGCATCAAGAGACCTTTATATATTATGGTAGTTGTCGATAAACTAGAGAAATAAAACATGTGGCTTTCGGAGGTTTTAGATCCTCTAATGGCATGTTCGGCAATTTTTCTAGCTGCAAAAAGTTTTGCATTAAATTCATTTTCAGTTAAATCCTGACCGTTTTTGCTAACAAAAACCTGTTTAACTGTTGGTTCTTTTTCTGCGGCGATTTGCCCTAAATTTTCTACTTCAACTGGTACATCTCTCCAACCCAGAATCTTTAAATTTTGATCCTTAATAGTCGATTCGAAAGCGTTCATACAAAAAGAAACCTGGTTTTTGCTTTTTGGTAAAAAAACCATTCCTACTGCATACTCACGTGTTTCAGGGATTTCAAAATCACATACTTTTTTAAAAAAATCATGTGGGATGTCGAATAAAATTCCAGCTCCGTCTCCAGTTCTTCCATCAGAACTAACTGCACCACGATGTTCCAATTTTATTAAGATATCCAATGCTTTGTGAATAATATCATTTGATTTAATACCATTCAAATTACAAATAAATCCTGCACCACAATTGTCGTGTTCAAATTCAGGCAAATAAAGCCCTTGTTCTTTAACTTTCATTCTTGATATTTTTTTTACAAAAATAGAGATTTCGTTAAATATAATGTATTGAAATAGCTGTTTTGCTTTTATTTTTGTTGTAATATTAGAAAAAGACTTCTTAATTGATAATAATGTTTTTTTAGCCATTGCGAATTATTAAAATGACAATACGGACTAAAAAATAGTATGAAAAATCGCTGTAAGGCTAACAAATACGGTGGTCTTTTTGTTAAATATCAAACGTTTTAGTGGTTTCTAGTTAATATTAACAAATTATTTATTTAACCATTTCTTTGCTTTCAAAAAGAATAAACGTTTCGTGCATATCACTCTCGTTTTTTAATTGAAAAAGATTTTACTATTAAGTTGATTTTTGCTACTTTTGTCGCACTTTTATTCTGAAATAAATTCAGAACCAGACAAATTCTATATTATGAACATACACGAATATCAAGGAAAAGAAATTTTAGCAAGTTACGGAGTACGCATTCAACGCGGAATTGTGGCTAACAATGCGGTTGAAGCTGTGGCTGCTGCAAAACAATTAACTGCCGAAACTGGTACAGGATGGCATGTGATAAAAGCACAAATTCACGCAGGTGGACGTGGAAAAGGTGGTGGAGTGAAGTTGGCTAAAAACTTGCAACAAGTTGAAGAAATTGCTGAACAAATCATCGGAATGCAATTGATTACTCCTCAAACTTCTGCTGAGGGTAAAAAAGTAAACAAAGTTTTAGTTGCTGAAGATGTTTACTATCCTGGTGAAAGCGAAACTTCTGAGTTTTATGTTTCTGTTTTATTGAATAGAGGTACAGGACGTAACATGATTATGTATTCTACTGAAGGTGGAATGGATATCGAAGAAGTTGCTGAGCATACACCACACTTAATCTTTACAGAAGAAATTGATCCAACTGTTGGATTACAAGGTTTTCAGGCAAGAAGAATTGCTTTTAACTTAGGTGTTACTGGAAATGCTTTTAAAGAAATGGTGAAATTCATCGATGCTTTATACAACGCTTACGTTGGTTCTGATGCATCTATGTTCGAAATCAACCCGGTTTTGAAAACTTCAGATAACAAAATTCTTGCTGTTGACGCTAAAGTAAATATCGACGATAATGCTTTATACAGACAACCAAAATATGCTGAGATGAGAGATATCCGTGAGGAGAATCCAATCGAGGTTGAAGCTAAAGAAGTAGGTTTGAACTATGTAGATCTTGACGGTACTGTAGGTTGTATGGTAAACGGAGCTGGTCTTGCAATGGCAACTATGGATTTAATTAAATATGCTGGTTTTGAGCCTGCTAACTTCTTAGACGTTGGTGGAACTGCTGACGCTAAACGTGTTGAAACAGCTTTCCGTATCATCTTAAAAGATCCAAACGTAAAAGCTATTTTGATCAATATCTTCGGAGGAATCGTTCGTTGTGACCGTGTTGCTCAAGGTGTTGTTGATGCGTACAAAAACATGGGTGACGCTATCAATGTGCCAATTATCGTTCGTTTGCAAGGAACAAATGCTGAAATTGCAAAAGAATTAATTGACAACTCAGGTATGCCAATTTTATCAGCTGTTCAATTTCAGGAAGCTGCTGACCAAGTTAAAGCTGCTCTTTCTTAATTAAATAAGAAATCAATTGATATAGAAAATCCATTCCGAAAGGAGTGGATTTTTTTTGTTTTTTTATAACCGCAAAGCACGCAAAGAATTTAACTTAGAATGATCAATAGAAACGCAAAGTTCGCAAAGCTACCGGTTTAAAATAGCCACGAATTCACGAATTATTTTTAATAATTCTTTTAACCATGATAATCTGTGACTAAAAAAATCAGATCAGTTCGTTTATTTTTATTGTAAAAAAATAGAAATTTTAGTTTTAGAAACCGTTTAATTATTCCCCGTGGTTTTAATCACAAAGATCCTAATCTTGCGGACCAACGGTTGAAACCGTTGGCAATGTTTTCGAAAGTGTGTTCTTTGGGCTAAAATGTATTATATACCCAAAGTTCACAAAGCTATTTGTTCAAAATAGCCACCAATTCACGAATTTTTATTCTCAAAGATTATAAAAATAATTCGTGAATTCGTGGCTAAAAAAACTTTGCGAAGTTTGCGTTTCTATTGACAATCCTAAGTTAAATTCTTAGCGCCCTTTGCGGTTAAATGATTCCTGACTATTTCAAAACCGTTGCCAGTTCTACAATTTCAAAATCAGGATTGTGTTCAACAAATTCTCTGATCATAGCCGTATGTCCGGCGCCTAATAAAACCATTATTTTGTCGTCTTTACTTTCGGTTAGTTTTTGAATTAAAGCATACATATAAAGGTTTCTTCTGTACCATTCCGAAACTAAGTAAGCCCCCACAAAATCGTCCGTTTTGCCTCCTTTAGTAGCCGTTTCAACATACCAGCCAATATTGTCTTCATTCGATTTTTTGGTATTGATGTCTAACAGCAGTTCAGTCAGTGAATATTTGGCAATTTTTTCATTTTGACTCTTCTTATAATATTTCATAGTTTCTTCATTCTTTTTGATTAGATCAAATTGACCGGCGGCTGTCATTCCTTTTACGAGACTGTCATATGGAAAGTCGGTGTTGTTGTAATCAATGCCATATAACTTTTTATGACCTAGTTTTTTAGCTGATCTTAATGCGACTTGTACAATTTCATCTGATTGTTTATGAAGTAAACTGTCTGTATTTCTATTGTAGAATTTGTCCAGTTTGTCTTGTCTTTGATAATTCCATTCTACAAAAATTTTATTAGGACCAAACTTTTTTATTTTATTGGCAATGTTCTCCAGTTCCTTTTGGCTTCTGTCTGACATTACATTAAAGGTATTTACTTTAGCAATGTCAAGCCCCGGGTTTTCAAAATGGAAGGTTCCAAGTAAAAGTATTTGTTTTTTCTTTGACTGTCCGGAAACGGTATTAAATGCGATAACAGCAAGTAATAGTAAGGTGATTTTTTTCATGATGATTGGTTTTTAAATTCAGGATAAATGTAGCATAGCTTTTCAGGTGAAATTTTAGTTTTTGATAAACGTCAAATTTCAATTGGTAAACTCGTGGAATTTTAGGTTTAAAAATTTGGTGTATCGTTTTTGATGGTTCGTCATCCAAAATAGAGGTTTTGTATAAATATAGCATCCATATGAAGTCATAGTTGTATTTTTGAAAGGACAACAATATTATTATGAAGCTAAAAATACCATTGTCTTATCATATCTTTCTTTTTCTGGGATTGTATATCACCTTTAATCTTTGGGAAATTGGGATCAACAATCGGGATCTGGATCTTGTATTCAACAGGATTTCCTTTATGTTTAACATTAGTTTTATAGTGGTAATCTTCATCGTCTACTTTTTAAATTTTCACACTTTTTGTAAATGGTTTTTAAACAAAAAGAAAATTCTTTTGTTTGTGATGAGTATTCCTATCTCCTTGTTGATTTTTTCAGCAATACGTTATTTTGTTCAGGAAGTGATATTATATGAGCTTACCGGAATTCATAATTATGCCAAAGAAACCAGAGAGATCAGCTATTATATTAAGGATAATTTTTTCTTTGGCCTGCCTGCCGTTATTTTGAGCAGTTTGGCGTATTTGTTCTTTCATTTTCAGGAAACGCAAAAACAAAATCAGGAATTAGTATTAGAAAATAAAAAGGCAGAGCTCCAAATGTTGAAATCGCAGGTGAGTCCGCATTTTTTGTTTAACACCTTAAATTCCTTTTACAGTCAGTTGGTTTTGAAAGAGGATGAAATGGCTTCGGATATTTTGGTGCTTTCGGATTTACTGCGTTATGTCATTACAGAAACGGAGAAAGATGAGGTATTGATTTCTAAAGAAATTCAGTTTGTAGAAAACTACATTCATTTGCAGAAAAAAAGATTTGAAGATCAGCTTTACCTGGATTTTGTAATCGAAGGGAGTTACACAACCGAAAAGATTCTTCCGTCGGTGTTGGTGCATTTTATTGAGAACGTTTTCAAACATGGAAAATTGAATAAAGAAGAGGAGAAAGCGGTTATTGCTATCGTAATAAAAGAAAATTTTTTAGAGCTGTCAACCTTTAACTATAATGGTGCAGGCGAAAATTATTCTTCAACCGGAATTGGTTTTGATAATCTTAGCAAACGCTTGGAGCATGCTTATAAAGGTGAGTTTACACTCGAGAAAATAGCAGAAAAGAATACCTTTAAAACCTATTTAAAAATACCATTAAAAAAGTAATATGAAATTGAAGTGTATCATTGTTGATGATGAACCGCCGGCAACCCGTATTCTGGAAAATTATATCGGGAAAGTATCTTTTTTAGAAAAAACAGCTGTTTTCAATGATGCGTTGAAAGCATTGGAATTTCTAAATACACATAGTGTTGATGTTATTTTTCTGGATATTCAGATGCCGCAATTAACAGGTTTACAGCTTTCCAGAATCATTTCGAAAGAGATAAAAGTGATTTTTACAACGGCTTATCCCGATTTTGCTTTAGAAGGATTTGAATTGAATGCTGTAGATTATTTACTAAAACCAATCGCTTTTGAAAGGTTTTATCAGGCGGTTTCCAAACTAAATGGGGATTCAAAAACAGAAGTGGTATCGAATAACAATTCGGCTGAATTTATTTTTATTAAAACTGATGGAAAAAATAAATTTGTAAAGTTGTTTTTAGAGGATATTTTATATGTAGAAAGTCTTCAGAATTATGTTTGTATTCATACTTGCAACCAACAAATTATTACGCATTCGTCCTTGAAGAATGTTGTTGAATCACTGCCCGAAAAAGGGTTTGTTCAAATTCATAAATCGTATGTCGTAGCTTTAAAACATATTGAGTCAACAGATAATTTTTCTGTTTTTACGAAGGGGAAAGAACTCCCGATTGGGGCAACTTTTAAAGATGCTTTTTTTGAGAAAATAGAGGAGAATAAAATTTAACCGCAAAGGGCGCAAAGTTTTTTTCTTAGATTGCGTTTAGTAACCGCAAGGAGCGCAAAGTTTTTTTCTTAGATTGTGCTTAGTAACCGCAAAGGGCGCAAAGTTTTTTTAGATTGGGCTTAATAACCGCTAAGTTCGCAAAGTTTTTTTCTTAGATTGTGCTTAATAAACGCAAAGTTCGCAAAGCTATATATAGATAAAGCTTTGCGAACTTTGCGGTTGTATAGATTCTTATAATTAAAAAATCCTTGCGCTCTTTGCGGTAAAAAGCGCTCCTTGCGGTAAAAAAAACTACTTTTTATTCTTACCGTTTTTGTAAACTACTTTTTCTACCACTACTGGTTTTCCATTGCCTTTTGGGAACTCTTTCTTCTTAGGTCTTTTATCAGCTGAACTTGATTTTGATGGACTTTGATCGCCTCTTGCTCTTTCAGAATCTTTAGGAGCGGCTTTAAATTCAGGTCTGTCTTTTGTGCTGTCTTTCTTTGGAATCTGAGCTTTGTGTTTGGCTAAAACATCATTTGGGTTTTTAGGATTTTCTTTCGTTCCTCTTAAATGAATTACTAGTCCGTTTAAGAAATTACGTAAAACCTGATCACCACATTCCATAAAATTTGGGTGATCTTCAGCTCTAAAAAAAGCGCCCAATTCTGATTTTGAAATTCTAAAATCTACTAATTCTAAAATTTCTACTATTTGGTCGTCACGGAGCATCAAAGCCACGCGAAGTTTTTTTAGGATATCGTTGTTTGTCATTTTTTGTTTTTTAGTTTCAAGTTTGTTTTTAGTTTCAAGTTCCTACAATCTTCGTCGGAATCACAAACTATACACTTAATTTTTTACAAAGGTACATTTTAAAAGTAATTATTATGATACAGGGTGCTTTAATTTTTTTTACACCGAACTGTAATAATTAAAATTGGAGCGCAGTATAACTAGTGAAAATTAGTGTATTCGTGGCAGGTTCTTTCGCTTTTATTTAAAATCACAATCGTTTAAGAGATCTATTAATTGATCTAAATCGAATTTTAAGTGTTGGGTTGTAATTACAATTCGAATTAGAGGAGCTTTGTTTTTTGTATTTGAAATTGGCAATAAGAATTTTGTTTGCTTCCGGTATTTCGATTAGACTCTCATCTTCTAAACAAAGCAAAATATATTTATAAGAAATATCTTTGAATTTTAAGATGAAAACGAATTTTAGTAAAATAAAGTCTGTAAATTACAGGTTTAACAAACCAAATTATTAACCACTTTTAACTAAAATTTATGAAACAAAAGAATTTTACCTTTTCCTTCGTTTTGTTCTTACTTACTTCTGGTATTCTGTTTGCACAAAAAATAACGGTAAAAGGAAGCGTAACAGATGAGAGGGGAGTTTCAATGCCAGGTGTAAATATCCTGGAAAAAGGAACATCCAATACTACTACTTCTGGTTTAGACGGGGATTTTGCCATTAGCGTAAATAAAGGATCAGTCTTACTATTTTCGTTCGTTGGGTACAAAATGAATGAAGCTACTGTAACGGGAAGTATTTTGAATGTAAAAATGAATCCGGATTCTAAAGAGTTGGATGCAGTGACGGTAACTGCTTTTGGTATAAAAAATAAAACAAAATCTTTGGGTTATGCCAGCCAGACTTTGAAGGCCTCAGATATCGAAAGACCGGGCCAATTAAATGCTCTTGAAAGTTTACAGGGAGGAGTAGCGGGAGTAACCATTAGTAAAACTTCGGGAGGAGTTGGTGCAGGTGTAGATATTGTTATTCGTGGTGTTTCTTCTTTAGATCCGTCTAACAATAATCAGCCTTTGATTATTATTGATGGGAACCCAGTAAACAATTCTACGGCTATAGGAAATGTAGCTCCCTCAAAAGGCTCTAATTCTGTGAGTAGCGGAGAACAGTTTTCATTTTCTAACAGAGCAATAGATATCAATCCTGAGGATATCGAAAGCTACACCGTTCTTAAAGGTGCTGGTGCAACAGCATTGTACGGTATTTTGGCCGGTAATGGCGTTATTATTATCACTACCAAAAGAGGGAAAGAAGGAAAACCAAAAATTAATATCAATTCCAGTATTTCTTTTAGTGAGGTAAATCATTATCCGGAACTGCAATCCAAATACAGAGAAGGTTTAAACGGAGCTTCTTATGTAAAAAGTACAGTGTCGGATAGCGCTAGTGGTTTTGAATGGGTAAATCCTGCAAGTCCGGGAGGATTCTGGAGTTTTGGACCGGAATATTCCAGTTCAGATGGTGCAGGAATTAAATACAGAAATTTTTATAAAGATTTCTTTAAAACAGGTGTGACTCAAAACTTAGGCGTGAGTGTGAGCGGAGGAACAGAGAAAATCAATTATTTTGTATCTGCTTCTACCAGTAAAGATGATGGTATTGTACCGAATACTTCTTACCAAAGAAAAACTTTCAAAGCAAATGGAGGGTATCAGATTTCTGAAAAATTTAGAATAGGGTCTTCTTTTGCTTATACAAAATCCGGAGGTATAAGATCTAATAATGGAGACAAATCGGTGATGAGTTCTCTGGCCTATTGGTCACCCTCTATTGATGTAAATGATTATCTTACCGCTGCCGGTAAAGAAAAAGATTATACAAATGGTATTATCGATCAGCCAAGATATTTTACCTCTGTAAGTAATTTAAAAGATGATGTAAATCGTATTATTGCTTCGGCCGATTTTAATTACCAGGCAACTTCATGGTTAAACTTTGTGTATAGAGCTAGTGTAGATAATTATTCTGAAACGAGAAACCGATATGTTCCTGCTAATCTTGATGTGGGAACAGCAGTAAATGGTTTTATTCTGGATGAAAATATTGGCTTTACGGGACTTAATTCCAGTTTTGTGATCACGGCCAATAAAAAATTCGGAAATTTTAATACCACCCTTACTTTAGGAAATCAAATTTTGGATACCAAAAACACCTATTCTAATGTAAGAGGAGAAGGAATTTTTATCACCGATTTTAATAATATTTCTAATGCGACCAATTTGTTTGCGTATAATTCGGGTGAAGAGCGTGTAAGAAACGTGGGTAATTTTTTTGAAGCAAAAGCCGATTATAAAGAAATTATTTATCTGGGGGTTACGGGGCGATACGATCAGGTATCTACTTTGCCGGTAAAGAATAATAAGTTTGATTATTACTCTGCGAATTTGTCTTTTCTTTTTGGAGACCTGATTGACCAGAACAAGTCTGTTTTGTCTTATGGAAAATTAAGAACCTCCTGGGCACAAAGCGGAAAAACGCCTCCGTTTGCGATCTTTAGAAAAAATATAAAAGATGTAAACTTTCCATTCAACGGAGTTGGAGGAGTATCTGCTACATCTGTTGATGCCAATCCAAATTTGAAAGCCGAAATTATATCTACTTGGGAAATAGGTACAGATTTACGTTTTTTTAGAGATAGAATACGATTGGAATACACTTATTTTAACAGAGTTAGTGAGGATCAGATTATTCAAAGAATCGTGCCGCAATCCTCTTCAATTACGGCATTTTGGGACAATGGGGGATCTTTAAAAACAACCGGAAACGAATTGACTTTAGGTGCAGATTGGTTTAAAAATCCAAAGTTCAGCTGGACATCTACTCTAAATTTTACACAATACAAAACTAAAGTTACAGCATTGCCTTTTGAAAATATTATTTTCGGATATGACTCTCAGGCTACCAATATAACTTCACAAGTACGTTTGGGTGATGCAGCGGGAACACTTTATGGCCAGTCCTGGCAAAGAGTAGACGGTAAAGTAGTGATTGGTGCAAACGGATTGCCTGTTTTTAATAAAACAAGTACGGGTGCCATAGCAATAGGTAAGATTGGTGAGGCTTTTCCGGACTGGGTAGCTACTCTCAACAATACCTTTAAAATTAAAAATTTTGATATCGGTTTTTTGCTGGAATATAAAAAAGGCGGAGATGCGTATGATACAGCCAGAAGAAACGGAATTAGAAATGGTGTTTTGGGAGTCACTGCTGACAGAAGCGAAACGGCTGTTTTAGACGGTGTAAAATCGGATGGAGCGGGAGGATATGTACCTAACGACATCCCTATAAATAAATCGTTACGTAACAATTATTATAACAATACGATTTACAATACAGCCGCAGATGCTCTTATACAGGATGCCTCCTGGTTTAAGCTTAGAAATGTGTCGGTTACTTATAATATGACCAAAGAAGCATTAAAAACCATTGGTGTTTCTAATTTGTCTTTTACGGTATCGGGTAGTAATTTCCTGATCTGGACGCCATTTGATGGTTTTGATCCGGAAGGTTCCAGCTACAGTGCCGGTACCAATGTTTACGGATTTACTGGTTTGACGACTCCGCTTACACAATCATACTCATTTAGTATTAATCTAGGATTTTAATTTAGAAAAGATGAAAAATATACTCAAAATATTCTTGATCATAATCATTGCCCTGACGACTTATAGCTGTAGCGATGATTATTTTGATGTAAATACACCAGGAAATGTAATACCTGATGCGAATAAGAATCTAAAAGATTTATTGGGGCCTGCAATTTATTACACATTTGATGCTCAGTACTCGGCCGCGACCAGAGTTTCTTTATTAACGCAATATACTTCCTCTGCACTTAATTCGTCAGTAGGGGTAGACAATCATTACGAAGAATCCTTAGATAGTTATTGGTCTTCGGTGTATGTAAAAGCTTTAGGAAATCTGAAAGAAGTAGCCGATAAAGCCGATGAAACAAAATCATCACATTACAAGGGCATTGTTCAAATTTTACAAGCAGTAAATTTTGGATTACTGACGGATCTGTACGGAGATATACCTTTTTCGCAGGCGTCGTTGGAATCACAGAATTTTAAGCCGGAATATGACCGCCAGGAAGAGGTTTACAAAGGTATAAACAACCTGTTAGATCAGGGAATTGCTAATCTATCGGCTCCTAACACATCCTCTTTTACTCCTGGGAAAGAAGACCTTGTTTATGGTGGAAATGTAGAAAAATGGATAAAAGCCGCCTATAGCTTTAAAGCGAGATATGCACTGCACTTATCAAAAATTAATGCAACAACTACTGCCAGTACAGTAGTTTCTTATTTGGCAAAAGGAATAACATCTAATGCAGATGATTTTCAATTGATTTACAATAAAGTACAGACCAATCCGTGGTATAATAATCAATTAGGACTTAATACCGGAAATGCATCTTATTTGGTAACGAAGCAATTTATTGGTTTTATGAACGGAAGCACGTTTGCTTTTAAAACGGTAACAATGGATCCGAGAATGCCATTACTGATTGATCTTAGGAGTTATCCTGTAACAGATGGGGTTGTGAATCCTAAAGATCCAAATCCTAATGTTCCGGGAAATTATATTGGTGGAGAACCTGGCCAGGGATCAAAAGGAACACCGGCACCGAATGCTAAAATAGGGCTGTATTCTTATTATTCAAAAGTAGATTCGCCAGTTGTTATTTTGTCCTTTTCTGAAGTTAAACTAATGCAGGCTGAAGCACAATTTATTTTAAATGGAGGTAATGCGACAAGTACAGGAACAAATGCAACAGGGTATAGCGCCTATATGGATGCGATTGGGGCAAATATGGATAAATTGGGAGTTTCCGGTCCGGATAAAAATGCTTATTTGGGAGATGCTTCTATTAATAAAGGTGCCGCTAGTTTGCAATTGAAAGATATTATGAGGCAAAAAAATATAGTACTCTATTTGAACTGCGAAACATTTAATGATTACAGAAGGTATGATTTTTCTACAAACGTTTTTCCGGGATTAGCCCTGCCAAAAGCCGCTGATCCTGCTAATGGAGGAAAATGGATAAGAAGATTTATTTATTCAACTAACGAAAGAAACGCGAATAAAGCAAATTATGAATTAAACTTTAAACCAATGGTCACACCGGTTTGGTGGGATAAATAAAAACTAAAGCGGCTCTGATTTTTTGATCAGAGCTGTTTTTTTATACACTTTTGCTTTGATTCAAAACTTCAATTACCTGATCTAAATCATCTTTAGTGTGATGGGCTGTAATTACAATTCGATTAATATCTTTTGAGTTTTTTTGATATCTGAAATTGGCGATAATAATTTTATTTTCTCTAAGAATATCCGTTATGCGTTCCATTTCAATGTAAATCAAAGGATAGGTTTTATCAAATTTTATATGCTCACTTTTGATAAGTTTTGTATCCAGATAATGTAGATTCTCCATTAATTTTTGATGCTGAACACGATAAATATCGGATGCATCGGCCAGCGTCTGAACAAAAGCGGGATTCATTCCTGCAGCCGATATAAAAGTATCCGTATTTTTTATCTCGTCGATGAAAGAAGTATCACTGGCAATAACACCACCATTTAAGCCGTACGCTTTTCCTAAAGACGAAACCATAATTTTGCGTTTAATGGGAAGGTTGATGTGTGAATAAATTCCACAGCCATTTTTTCCTAAAATTCCAAACGAATGCGATTCATCGATAATTAAAGTGACTTCTTTATGACTTGGAATTTCTTTTAAAACAGATAAATCAACAGCTTTGGTTTGATAGGAAGGAACTCCGTCAGTAAGAATAGTGATTTTCTCTGCTTTAGAATCTGTCAGACGTGGATGTATTTGATTGTTCAAAAATATTGGTAAACTGTTGGGGGTTTTAATTGCGGTATGCAGATCTGAAAAATGAAAGAAACAATCAGTGGTTTTCGTCAATTGTTCCGTAACTAATTTTCCGGCCAGCATTCCCGATGATACCGTAACAGCACTTTCGGCCTGTATGTGACGGGCGAGAAAAGCTTCACCATTTTCATAAGCCGTTAGTTTTATATTGGCATTGCGGGAGCTACCGTAAGTAGTTCCCCATTTTCGTATGTTTTGAATGACCAATTCCTGAAAAGGATTATTGGTGGGCAATCCCAAATAAGCAGTTCCACCGAAATACAAGTATTGTTCCTGATTGATTTCAAAAGTTCTGTCCGGAAATTGGTCTACGTTCATAAAAATTAGATTAAGGTTACTCCGGTGCCGTTAAGATCAGAATAATGAATTACACCATTTTTTATGGTTACTCCGGTGGCAATATCCTGGGCTAGAAGTAAGGCTCCGTCCATATCGACATAGTCCAGCTGAGGGAGCAAATGAGCAATAGCCGAGATTCCGACAGTCGATTCGGTCATGCAGCCCACCATCGTTTTGAGTCCTAATTTTTTGGCTTCTTCAATCATGCGTTTCCCCGGAGTCAGACCTCCGCATTTTACAAGTTTTACATTTACCCCATGAAAGTGATTGAAACATTTAGCGACATCTTCTTCAATAATGCAGCTTTCGTCGGCTATTACAGGTAAGACCGAATGTTTAAAAACTTCCTTATGGGCTTCCCAGTCGTCGGCTTTCATGGGCTGTTCGAGGAATTCTACCCCTAGTTTTTTGAGCTCAATAGCGTTGTTTATGGTTTCCTCAACATCCCAGCCGCAATTGGCATCGATTCTGAAAATGGCATCGGTATGTTTTCGAAGCTCTTTTACAATAGCAATGTCTTCTTTGGTCCCTAGTTTAATTTTGTAAACAGGCCAGGGAAGTTCCTGCATTTTTGAAACCATTTTTTCGATCGAGGCAATACCAATGGTGTAATCCGTAAGCGGATTTTTTTCTGTAGAGTAATTCCATAATTCATACAGTTTCTTGCTTTTTTTGCGTGCGTACAAGTCATTATAAGCCATGTCTAAAGCGCATAAAGCAAACATATCGTCTTTTAAATACGGATAGATTTTAGACCAGAAAACTTCAGGAGTTTCAGTGGTTGTACTTTCGATAATGCTTCGGATTTTTTCTAAATCCTGAATCATTACCGGAACAGTTGTTTTGTAATACGGATTTGAAGTGGCTTCTCCAAAACCTGAAAAGCCATCGCTTTTAAGCTCCACAATCAGTGAAGGCTGAAAATCAATTGATTCTCTGGAAATGGTAAAAGTATGTTTGAGTTTTAAATTGTATTCTCTTAAGATTAATTCCATAAGTCTGTTTTTTTATTTAATAGCCCAGCCAGATTATTGCTTTTGCGAAACCATCACGCCAAAGTTTTTCATTATGTTCGCCGCCTTTTACAATTTTAGATTTGGTGAGATGAAGACAATAGCAACGTTTAGTGTCCAGAAGACGTTCCATTTTTGCCATATCTCTTACCATATCGTCACTTTCTTTGTCTCCACATAAAAAGTAAATTTTAGTTTTGATTTTAGGAGTTTGTTCCGTCAAAGTATAAATGTTGTTTGAAAACCAAAAGGATGGCGAGAATACACCTGCTTTTCCGAAGACTTCGGGATATTTTAACACGGCATAGTACGAAACCAATCCGCCCAATGAACTTCCCATAATCAGGGTGTTTTTGGCCTTAGTTTTGGTTCTGTAATTTTGGTCGATATAAGGTTTTAGCGTTTTTACAATAAAATCAAGATAATTATCGGCATCACCACCGCCGTATTTTTCATTTTTATACGGAGTTAATTCGTTTAAACGTTTGTCATTTCCATGTTCAATGCCTACTACGATTAGAGGGGCTTTCAGACTGTCCAGTTTTTCATCTACATTCCATTCGCCTGCGTACGAAGTTTTGCCATCAAACAAATTTTGGGCATCGTGCATGTAAATCACGCTGTATCTCTTTTTGGCCGAGGCGGCATATCCGTCAGGAAGATAAATCCATATTTTTTTAGTTGTTTTTAGCTGAGGAACTTCGATGGTAAAGGTAGATACGTTTTTTGAAGCAGTACTCTCTTGTGCGCTTGCGACGGCGGTTACCCACAAGAAAATAAAAAAGAAAAACCTCCTAATCATGAGTACTGTTGCGTTTTAGAGTTAAAAACAATATTTTAGCTAAAAATAATAAATTGATGAATACCGAAGCCGAAAAGATAAGTTTACTTTTAGAAATGATTGCTTTCTCTACCGTTGACGGACAGTTGCATAAAAGAGAGTATGAGTTTTTGTGGCTGGTAGCGCAGGAATTAAATATTAGTCCCGATGTTTTCCGCGATTTATTTCATCAGGAAAGTGCCGGTTCAGTTATAAAATCGGAGTTTCAGCGCATTCAGCAATTTTACCGACTGGCGCTGATTATGTATTGTGATGGTATCTTGCATGAAAAAGAAGCCAAAGCCATACAGCAAATTGCGATCGAAATGGGTTTGAATCCCATTGCAACCAGACGTGTTCTCGATTTAATGAAAAAAGCACCCAATGCTATAATCGATCCTAAACTTTTATTGAAAGTATTTCAGGAACAGCACAATTAAATTTTTAAGCTTCAGATCAGATAATTACTTTTTTTTAATGGACATTTTTAAACCAATACCGGTTTGAAAATCAGGTGCATTGTCCAGATTTAGATCTTCTCTGAAATACACAAAATAAGAAAAACGTTTGGTAGAGTAGGTACAGATAAAATTCCATCCCTCTAAATCTTCGTATAAATGTGAAATCGTTTTTTGCCAGTGCGTCTTGATTCTTTGTCCGGTGAGAACAGTATGATCTTTTTCGTTTTTTCTATTATAGGAGGACTGAAAATTATAATTGATGCCATACGAAAGGTGGTTATTGTTCTTCAGTTTTACCTTGTAGTCAATAAGTCCTTCAAGACTATAGAAGAAATCCCTACTGCTAATATTTACCCGATCTCCATATTCTAAAAAATGCTGGCGTAAAACTCCTGCACTGGCGCCAAAAGTCAGAATGTTTTTGTTTTTAATGATCTTCTTTTTTAGAATAGAAGAAGAAATCCCAAAATCGGCCACAGGATTGTATGGAGAAGTATTGATACCGAGCTGTGCTCCAAAATTCAAATAGATATGATGTTTTTCATTCATTTCTAATTTGGGATAATAGTTGTAATTGATGTCAATTCCGGGAATGGTAAAATTACCGTTATGCATGGTGAGGACCCTGTCATTTTCATCTTTATAAGATATTCCGGCTTTATTTAAACCATAGTAACGTCTTGAGAAAGGATCTTCTCCGCCGGCAATGTTACTGTGAAACCATTCGATTGTTTCATCAGAAGTAAAAATAGAGTACGGATATTTTCCTCCATCCAGCGAATTTATTCGTAAACCGAAATTAAGTTCGTGATGAACCGTGATAGGCAATGTAAAAGTAAATCGATACGATCGAATCACACCATCGGCGGTGAACTCTTTAGTATTGTGCGGAACTTTATTGAAGTCAAAAGCATACTCCCGAACATGCCAGGGCATGTTTTCTGCTGCCTTTTGATCGTTGGGATCTGTTAATTCATATGATTTTACATAAGGTAGAGCGACATTACCGCTAGAGAATTCAAATGAAAAAGAGTATTTATCAGGAGAACGAACATTGAAATTATGATTTAATCTGGAAATATAAATTCCTAGCGGGTGATTGGAAAGAATATTCGGTTTGATGATATCCGAAGAATTTTCTATTTCTTTATTCCAAAAATCATTATTTCCAGATTGTGCCAGGGCAGAAATATTGAAAACAAAAAGAGCAAGAAGGAATAAAAGATATTTCATTTCAGCGTTTTAAAATTTTGTTAAAACTAATGAATTTGAAATTCCTTATAAAATATTTCTTCCATAATTTTAAGTATAAAATTCTTTTATACTTTGGATGTCAATTGTTTTAGAATTGTATGTTTAAGGAAGCTGTTCCTGCAATTTTTTAATGTCGTCACGCAGTTTTGCAGCCTGTAAAAAGTCCAGTTCTTTTGCCGCTTTCTCCATTGATTTTCGTTTTTCACGAATCATTTTTTCCAGTTCCGATTTCGATAAATAAGCTGTTTCCGGTTCTGCCGCTGCTGACGGTATGGTATGTCCTAATTCGTATTCAACCAGAGGATTTTTAGTAAAGGCACTATCGATTTTTTTATTTAAGGCCTGAGGAGTGATATTGTTTTGAGTATTATAATTGATTTGTTTGGTTCTGCGATAACTGGTCTCATCGATTGTTTTTTGCATACTGGCAGTGATCTTATCAGCATACATGATGGCTTTCCCGTTAAGGTTCCTTGCGGCACGGCCAATAGTTTGGGTCAATGATCTGTGGTTTCTTAAAAAGCCTTCTTTATCGGCATCTAAAATAGCAACAAGCGAAACTTCAGGTAAATCCAGACCTTCACGAAGTAAGTTTACCCCGATCAAAACATCAAAAATTCCTTTGCGTAAGTCCTGCATAATTTCGATACGCTCCAGTGTATCTACATCGGAATGAATATAACGACAACGAATGTTAACTTTGGTCAAATATTTGGCTAGTTCCTCGGCCATTCTTTTGGTCAGAGTAGTGACCAGAACTCTTTCGTCTAATTCACAGCGAACCTGAATTTCTTCGATCAAATCATCAATCTGATTCAAACTTGGGCGTATCTCAATAATGGGGTCTAATAATCCTGTTGGACGAATAATCTGCTCTACATAAACCCCGTCTGTTTTCTGAAGTTCATAATCGGCAGGTGTTGCAGACACGTAAATGACCTGATTTTGCATGGCTTCAAACTCCTCAAATTTCAGAGGTCGGTTGTCCATTGCAGCAGGCAGACGGAAACCATATTCTACCAGGTTTTCTTTTCGGCTGCGATCGCCTCCGTACATGGCATGAACCTGCGAAACCGTCACGTGACTCTCGTCTACCACCATCAGATAATCCTTTGGAAAATAATCTAACAAACAGAAAGGACGGGTTCCGGCATCTCTGCCGTCAAGATATCTCGAATAATTCTCAATTCCGGAACAATACCCTAATTCGCGAATCATTTCTAAATCAAAATTTGTACGTTCTTCCAGACGTTTTGCTTCCAGATGTTTACCGATTTCTTTAAAATAATCGACTTGTTTGACTAAATCCTGCTGGATTTCCCAAATAGCGCCTTGCAAAACATCAGGCGAAGTCACAAACATATTGGCAGGATAAATAGTTAGTCTGGTAAATTTTTCAATGACTTGTGAGGTCTTGGCATCAAAGGATTCTATTTCTTCTATTTCATCACCAAAAAAGTGAATTCTATAGGCGTCATCGGCATAACTTGGGTATACTTCAACCGTATCTCCTTTGATTCTGAAGTTTCCAGGAGTAAAGTCTGCTTCCGTTCGGGAATATAAACTCTGCACCAGGCTGTGTAATAATTTCGTTCGGGAAATGACCTGATCTCTTGCTATTTCGATGACATTTTTCTGAAATTCAACAGGATTTCCAATACCATACAAACAGGAAACTGAAGCGACAACCAATACATCACGACGTCCCGAAAGTAGGGAAGAAGTAGTGCTCAGACGCATTTTTTCAAGTTCCTCATTGATGGACAAATCCTTTTCGATAAATACTCCTGTAACCGGCATAAAAGCTTCCGGTTGGTAATAGTCGTAGTAAGAAACGAAGTATTCCACCGCATTATTCGGGAAGAATTGCTTAAATTCCGAGTACAACTGTGCAGCCAGTGTTTTGTTGTGTGCCAAAACCAAAGTAGGTCTCTGAACTTCCTGAATAACATTGGCCACCGTAAAAGTTTTTCCGGAACCCGTAACTCCTAATAAAGTTTGGTATTTTTCACCGTCTATAATGCCTTGTGACAGTTTTTCAATTGCTTGCGGTTGATCACCTTTTGGACTGTATTCAGAGGATACCTGGAAATTCATTTTTGGAGGATGAAAGATTAGTGTCGTAAAGATACGAGTTTGATTTCTTTTTTTCTGAAAGTATAATTCAAAAAAAAACCGTCAACAAATATCATGTTGACGGTTTTTTTATAGTTGAGATTGAGTTAGAAGCTAAGACTTAATCTTGCAAAAACAAAACGTCCGTTTTGACCAAATTGAGATATATTTCTGGAATACACAAATTGATTTTGGTTGGATAAATCAATAGCAGTTGGAGTAGTGGCATAGGTTATGTTTCCATTTGCATCAACGCCATTGGCTCTTCTTGCTGTTTGTGGCCCTAGGTTTTTATCCGGATAAACATCAAAAACATTGTTAGCACCGATTATGATTTTAGCAATAGGACTAATTTTAAAACCTACAGACATATCGGTAATCACTCTTCCTCCCCAAACAGGATGTTCATTTTCCACCGCTTTTCCATTTACAATAGTGGCACCTACAAAACCATCACCGTTTACGTCAGCAACGTTTGGATCTGTTACTTCCCCAAAGTACACGTTTCTTAGAAAGAAATCGAATTTTTTATAAGTAAGACCGTTTGTCAGATTTACTTTAACTCGCGGTACTGCTTCTTCTAAATAAACTCTGGAAGATTCTGAAAAGTAAGTGTTTACCTGACCTGCCGCTTCTAGTATAGGAGAAGCATGAATGTTTCCTATTTTACGTGTTTTTGAAAAGGTACCGGACAAGTCATTTTTTAAAGTCAGATTTTCATTTAGGTTCATTTTGTTGGTAAGTACCACATCAATTCCTTTAGATTCGGTATCAATGGCATTGGCGAAGAAAGTTGCCGCATTTGCGCCAGCCTGATCATACAAAGACTGAGTCAGTGGAGTTGGTGTAAACTGATCGGTAAGTACTACTCTGTCGTTTATTTTGATGTAATAAGCATCCGCAGTTATGGTAAGGTTGGCTGATGGAATTTTAGCTGTAAATCCGGCGCTTACACTGGTTGACTCTTCTTGTTTTAATTTCGGAATTCCAAGTAATTTTGCGATTTCAGAATCATTGCTGAAAGTTCCTACTTCAAAAGGGACTCCTCCTGTAAATTGTGTTGCAGTGGATTCATAATAAATTTGATGTAAGGATGGAGCTCTGAATCCTGTTGAGAAAGCACCACGCAAATTGATGTTGTCAGTAAGTTTATAGCGGGTGGCAATTTTAAAATTAGTAGTGCTTCCAAAATCAGAATAGTTTTCAAAGCGAACAGCTCCGTTTAATAACCATTTTTCGGTTACATCTAACTCTAAATCCGTATAAAGAGCCACACTGTTTCTTTTTTCGGTTTTTGCATTTTCTGCTCTGTAACCGGGAAAAACCTGTGCTCCACCTGGTCTGGCGGCGCCATAAAAATCAGTCACTCTTATGTTGGCAGGTGTTGTACCGGTAACGACATTTCCATTGATATCGTATTGACTGTAAGAGTCAGGAACTCCGGCATTGATACCGTACTGTTCGTAGCGATATTCGGCACCAAATGCGACGTTCAGTGTATTGATTTTTTTGCTCATATCAAAATTCGTTGTGTTTTGAGCAAAACGTAGACCTCCTGCATCAAATTCAGTAGGGGAGCCTTCTCTTAAAGTTGCATTAACAGTGTTTTCGATATTATAATCAAAGGAATTTCGGCCATATGTATTACTCAAATCAAAATGCCAGTCTTTGAAAATGGTACCTCTAAGTCCTGTTGCAGCAGAAAGGTCATTAATGGTAGAATGAATTTCAGGTAAGAAACCATTTAAGTATAAACCGGTGTAAGATCTTGATTGATTAGGTCTTCTGAAAAAGCCGGCAGATTCACCATTTCTATAACTGGTTCCACCAAAAACATAAACTTCTAATTTATCATTTATGGGATAGGCGGCATTCAAAAAGAACTGAACACTTTTAAATTCAGATTGCCCTATTCTCATATTAAAGTTCCTTCTTTCAAGTTTTCGGTAAGCCAGTTCTCCGTCTGTGGCATCAAAATTTAAGGCCGTTTGTAATTGCGAAATAGTTGTGGCATTACTGATATTCGTTTGTTGTGCCCCGGTAAAATAACTTACTTTGGGAGCATAGTTTTTT
This sequence comes from Flavobacterium sp. WG21, assembly GCF_000335775.1. NCBI lineage: Bacteria > Pseudomonadati > Bacteroidota > Flavobacteriia > Flavobacteriales > Flavobacteriaceae > Flavobacterium > Flavobacterium sp. WG21. The sequence goes on along the minus strand of NZ_AMYW01000004.1, from coordinate 109,788 downwards.
ATTAAGCTTACAATTTGAGCAGAATTAGGAGTATTGGTAATGTTGCCGTATAGAGAATTTATATTTATTCCGTCTTCTGAAGCTCTTTGTTCAATCGCATTGTAAGCGTTATAGATAGTACCTGTGGCGTCATTAGCTCTGCTTGTAGCATCTCTTAATTGCAAGCTTCCCGTTAAATTAATAAAACTTTTTTCTTTGCCTAAATTTGTTCCATAATTAACGTCCATTTGGTAATTGTTACCATCATTTCCTCCCCTGTGATCGTTAGCATTTCGTGAAAAATTACTTCCTGAAAAGAGATTAATATCTATTTTTTTAGTGTCTTTTTTTATGTTGAGATTAATTACCCCTGCTATAGCGTCTGAACCATATTGAGCAGAAGCACCATCTCGCAGTACTTCTATTTTTTCAAGAGCGAAAGCGGGAATTGCATTCAAATCGGTTCCTACTGATCCTCTTCCCGGAGTTCCGTTTATGTTAACTAAAGAGGAGGTATGTCTTCTTTTGCCATTTACCAAAACCAATACCTGATCAGGGCCTAAACCTCTTAATTGCGCAGGATCAAGGTGATCCGTTCCGTCAGCTACCGTTTGGGTATTTGAGGTAAAGGAAGGAGCTACCATGTTCAAAATCTGATTCAGGTTGGTTTGTGCTCCTTGCGTTGCAATATCCTTCATTGCAATAACATCTATTGGAACAGCTGATTCTGTAACAGTTCGGGTAGGGTTACGCGAACCAATAATCACTACATTCTCAAGGCTTTCACCACTGCCTCCCGATAGCGTAACATTTACAGTTGGTCCCACAACTGTTACGGTTTTGGTTTGTAATCCTACATATGAAAATTGCAGAACGTCACCAACTTTGGCCTCAATAGTATAATTCCCGTCAATATCGGTAACGGCTCCTTTTTTGGTACTGATGACCAAAACAGTAACTCCCGGTAAAGAGGCCCCTGTTTCATCGACAACTTTTCCTTTGACAAGATCGATTTGTTTGTTTTGATTGGTCTGAATGGTATTTTCTCGGTTTTTAGTATTTTCAGCAGCAGTAAGATTGCTGCCGTTCGCTAAAAGAATAGTGAATGCAAAAGGTGTGAGTAACACTTTTTGGAGTCGTAAGTACATTTGGTTTTTGAATAGATTCTTCTTCATAATTCTGGTTTATATTAGTTTGGTTTAAATTAATATGAAAGCAAAAAAATAAATAGCTAACGGGGCAACTATAAATTATTTTGAAATTGAATTTGTTTTGGAATTTTTATTCAATAAATCTCTGAACCATATGGTTATTGTCACTTTTTTAATTTAGGACTGGTCCAGTAGATTGAAGGGTATGGTTCGCTCTATTTTGATGATTTTTTAAAATAGTTTTGCTATAATTGTAAATATATATAATTTTAAGTTAAAACTATTGATTAATTCTGTTTAAAGGTCCTTTTTTTAATTTTTAGTATTTATCTTGTGTTTACGTTGCGAAAAATATTTTTCTTTAAGGGTTTAAGTTTGCTTTCTTAGGATTTAAAAACTCAATTACCTGTTCATTTACAGCTTTAGATTGGTCTATACTTAAAAAATGACCCGCATCGTTAATCGTTTTTGTTGTACCGTTTACTAAAAGTTTTTGAGCACGCTCAAGACTTTTTTCTGAATTGATAAGATCTTGATCTCCAATTAAAATCAGAACCGGATTGGCGATGAATTTTAGTTCATCATCTGAGAAAGGACGCATTTTCAGCATGCTTGAATTTGACTTTGCGTATTTGTTGGCCAAATAGAATTGTCTTTTGTAAACCGGACTGATTTTTTCGGGATGAATAGAAAAAATGTTCAATGTTTTTTCGAAATTCTTTTCATTTGGGAAAAGTTTCAATAGTAAGGCTGGAGTCATCTTTCTTACTTTATCTACAGATTTGAAGGTCTGTGCCGGACTTAACAATACTATTTTATCAATAGAATTTTCTTTTTGAGTGGCTAGTAATGTTGCAATCCAGCCACCGCGGGAGGCTCCTATAAGATCAATATTTTTTAATTTGTAATGATTGAAAATTTCATTGTACAAAAGGACTATTTCTTCTGAAGACAGTGGTTTTGTCGTCAAAGTAGATTTTCCGGGTTCCATTATAAAATCAATGGCATAAATGCGGTGTGTTTTGGAGAGTACTTTTATGTTGGGATACCACATAGTCGAACTCGCATCCATACCATGTAGGAGCACTAAGTCTTTACCGTTTTCTATACCGCTAATAATTAGATGAGCTGTTCCGTAAGTTGTAGGTATAGTTTCCTCGGTATAAGGAATATCCCAAAGCTTTAGTGCCTGATCGTATGAATTTATATAAACTTGTTTTTCGCTTTTTGTTTTAAAAACATAATCGTCAAATTTCGTCTTTTTAGAAGCCGCACAACCTGCTAGTAAAAGCAAGAACAATACTTTAAAGAAAATTTTTGCCATAGTAATAAAATTCAAATTACTTTAAAGGTACAAAAATGGTCACTCTAAAAAGTATCAGAATTTTATTTTAAACTATTAGAATTTCAATATCAGGCATTTTCAAAGTTCCAGGCCTTTTGTTGGTTTTCACTTAAAAAAGTCCAGGCTACAATTCGGCTTGTTTTTTGGCCCTGAGCCATATCAATTGTTTGAATATCGACCGCATTTACTTTGTTTAATGTTTTGTAAATGCTGTAAAGATTATCTCTTTTGGATACTAAAGTGGTGAACCAGAGACATTGTGTGGCATATTTAGCGCTTTCGTAAATCATTTGAGTGATAAAACGAAGCTCACCTCCATCACACCATAATTCCGCATTTTGACCTCCGAAGTTTAAAACAGGGTTTACTTTCTTTTTGTCCTTCGGGTTTAAATTAGAAACTTTACGAACCGTACTTTTATTGGCTTCTTCTGCCGAAGCATGAAAAGGCGGATTGCACATCGTGAACGTAAAACGATCTTCGGGAGTAATGATGTTTTTAAAAATAAAGCGCGATTCTGTTTGTTGCTGAAGGCTAATGGCTTCAATTAGTTTTGGATTTGCTTCAATAATTTTACTGCAGTTTTCGATTGCTTTTCTATCGATATCTGTTCCAACAAAGTCCCAGCCGTAAACAGCATTTCCTAAAATAGGATAAATGCAGTTAGAACCCGTACCTACATCTAAACCTAACACGGATGATCCCTGAGGAATAGTTCCGTTATTAGTTTCGGCCAGTAAATCGGCCAGATAATGGATGTAATCCGTTCTTCCGGGAATTGGCGGACAAAGATAATTTTTAGGAATGTCCCAATTTTGTATGCCATAATAGGTTTTCAGTAAAGCTTTGTTGAGCAGTTTTACCGAAAGGGGATTGCTGAAATCAATAGTTTCAATTCCGTGATTGTTTACGGCAACCTGCGCTTTTAATTCAGGGCAATTTGCAATAAGAAGTTCGAAATCATAACGTGAACGATGCAGATTTCGGGGATGTAAATTGTTTTTTTCGGAATTGTCTGTTGCTTTCATTTTGTGAATTTGGGTGCAAAGATAGTCATTCCTTTTTTGTGATTGCATTCAGAACAACAATCCTTAATCCATACATTCCATCAACAGTAAATCACCATCGGTATGGATAATGGTTACCAGACCATCCTGAAGAACAGAATTACTGCTTCCGGTTCTGTAGCCAATGGTTAAGGTATCGTTTTCAAGAGGATATTGTAAATTGGTTGAATAAATTCCGTTAACCACCCCAATCGGAATCAAGGAAATAGGAGTTTTTGCGGTGTACCACTTCTCGAATTTATGAGGGAGTAAGAATACTTTAGAGTGATCGTCCAGTATAACAATTTTAAGCAAATCGCGGTAGCGGGCAATATTGGTGATATTGGTTATGGTATGGTCTGCACGTTTTCCGGTGGCCCAGACAACATTTACAGCAGGTATTTTTCGATCGATTAAATAATCAAAAGCTTTCTCCAGATCGGTTTTGTCCTGATCGGGAGTATGAACAATTTCGATAGGATATTGTGTTGTCTTGTATATTTCAGGATCAAAACCACGGTCGAAATCACCCAGAAGGACATCGACTTTGATGCCCAATTCAATTACTCTTTCAATGGCTGAATCGAGTACGATAACCAGAGGAGACCATTCCAGTAATTGTCCTAATAATTCGGGATGGCATGCTGCTCCGTTGGCGATAATTAAAGCGGGTTCCTGGTCGTCGCGTACGATATGGTGTGAAGACATTTAGTTTTTAATTTGAAATGTGCTGCAAATGTACAAAAGTTATGAGCTGTAAAAGATCAGGCAAATAACTAAATTAGTTGCAATGGAGATTTTACGAGAATAGGGGAGCAAAAAAAATGCTCTCAATTAAGAGAGCATTTGGTTAATTTTTTAAAAATTTGTTTGTTGTTGTTCCTTTGTTTGAATTTATTTTAACGAAGTAAATCCCTTTACTCAATTCCGAAACATTGATGTTCGAGAAGTTTTTTATGTTTTTGGTATCTAATACAGATTGTCCAAGTGTATTATAAATTTGTATTGATTTTATAGATAGATTTTCATCTGACGAAATGTTCAGTACATCTTTAACCGGATTAGGAAATAAAACAAGATTAGAATTGTCATTGTTTAAGAAATAATCGGGTGTATCCAATGTGCTTTTAGTGCCAAGTAATCGGATTGTTCCATTAGACCAGTTGTTTTTGTATTTTACAAAATTACCTGTTACCAAAAGTTTTCCGTCTTTTTGAATTTTAATGGCAGTGATGTTACCATCAAATCCTTCACCTGAATCAAATGTGGTGTCAATTTCTCCATTTTTCTCTAATAGTTTAAAGTCATTTACCTGATAATCCGTGGTGCTGTTTCGATTAGTAAAAAGTACAATTTGATCATTAGACTGTATTTCCATACCTCGTACAAGATGCGCTACATAAGTAGAATTATATTCAGTAAATGATGCATCTGTAGAGCCATCCGTATTTAAGCGTTTTAGAACACAACTCTTTTCTGTTATAGAATTAAAATTTAGCTGCCCCGCGATGATGATTTTTCCGTCAGATTGTATGCCTGTAGTGTAGATAAATCCGGTTAGGTTTTCATCAGGACGGAAAGTATTGTCAAATGTTCCGTCACTATTAAATCTTGCAATTCGATTGATTTTTGTTTCGTTATAAGAAGTAAAATTACCGGCTACAATTATTTTTCCATCTTTTTGCACTGCTGAAGTGTAGCAGAGATTGTTAAATCCTCTGACAGAAGCAAAGCTAAGATCTTTAGAGCCATCGCTGTTTAATCTTGTAAGACTGTCCTGTCCATCCGAAGTAACTAAGATTTTTCCATCGGAAAGCAATATTAAATTGTATATGCGTCCAAGGTAAATAGGAGCCGAAAAAGAAGCATCTATTGTAAAATCATCATTGTATTTAACCAAACTACTTACGCCTGTAGATTCAATTTTATTTAAGATAACTTTACCATCTGGCAGAACAATTCCTTTTCTAAAGGTATTTTTTTCGCTTTTAGGGGATGTAAATAGGTTTTGGTATAAATTTTTATTCTGAGAAAGCTTGCCATTTTTGTTTAGCAATTTTATACCATCATGATATTTTGTATTAAAGGTACTTTTGCTATTTCCCAGAACAAGAATGTCGCCATTCGGTTTTTCTAAAATATCATTTCCTGCATAAAAAGTACTGGGTTGTTCTTGTGCGTTAATTTCAGAAGTAGCTAAATCTACTTTAATAAATCGGTTAAAAGAAGTACTTCCTCCTGTAAAGTTTACAATATTCTCCGTACAAACTAATAATTTATTATCCGGGCACAACAAAATTTTATTTGAATTTGTGTTTGCGTCTAATTTTGCTACAACTGTATTATCAATGGAGCCATCATTATTAATGAGTGTCAAATCGCTTTTTAGTATTTTATCATTCGAGAGAAGAATAAAATCTTTTACTGTTGCCATTGGGAATCCTGGCACAACGTATTTAAATGATGTGTCTTTAGATCCGTCGGTGTTGAACCTCATAAAACCGGAGGTCCCAATATATTTGAATGTACTGTAACAACCACCAAATAATATTTTTCCATCTTTTTGAATGCCCAATTTACAATCGTACATACTATCATACCCAACAGTATTGTTGGAACAAATTCCTCCAAATCCTTCTATAGCAGTAAATCCTGAATCTAAAGTACCATCAGAATTTAAACGGTCAATTCTATAACTTGTTTCTTTGTTGAATGTATTCTCATAGGCTCTTACTACTTTACCATCAGTTTGCAGTTCAAATTTGAAAATATTATAAGGGTAACCGGAGCCTGGTTGAAAAGTTTTATCCACAGTACCGTCAGCATTTAGGCGCAGCATATTGCGGCCAGTAAATTTTTGATAAATAGAAACATCAAAAACTCCCGCTATTAGTATTTTTCCATCGGGCTGTATTTTTATCGAACGTATAATTGTAATCGTAAATGAATTGAATCCTTTATCAGAAAGATTAAATGTATTGTCAAGAGTACCATCAGCATTTAACCTGATTATTTTGCTCACCGGTTTTCCATCATAAGTTGTAAAAGCGCCACCAATCAGAATTTTTCCATCCGGTTGTATTGCTAAACCTGACGGTGCAGAACTAAACCCTAAGCCAGTTTTGAACGTTTCATCAAGAGACAAATCTTTATTTAGCCTCAAAATATTGTTACCTTTTACTGCATTCTTGTCATTGTACAATTTATAAGAACTGGAATTTCCAACCAGAATTATTTTCCCGTCAGGCTGTAAAGCAAAATCTTTGCTGAACAAAGTTAAACTGGGAAGGTAATCTTTGGTGTCAAAATCCGGGTCAATATTTGAAGAAACTTGAGCATTGCTCGATAATGATATAAAAAAAAGAAATAATAAGAAGTAGTGTTTTTTCATAAATGATTTTTTGTATCAAATATATTGTTAATATTTTATTTGTACATACAAAAAAACAATTGTTTCTTCTTATTTTTGTAGCCTTAAATTTAAGTTATAATAATCTTCTGTGGTAATTTATTTGTCCTAAATGATAGGCTAAATGGGTAGAAAGATGCACTAAAAAGAAACCGGTTGTCATTTCTTTTTCGAAAACAATTTGCGGGTAAATAAGCTCTAAATCGGCTTCGGTTAGGCTGTCAAGGGTGTTGTTTACCACCAAAATAGTATGTTCAATTTTGCTGATGAGCTCAGATCTTGGAATATCTTTCAGGGAGAATTCCAATGGACGATCACGAACATAATCTGTTTTTCCTAATTCGGCACCAATATAGGTATTTATGTTTCCCATCAGATGCAAACAAAGATTTCCGGCTGAATTGGAAATATCCGGTGCAATTGTCCAAATCAGAGCTTCGTTTTGATAGGATTCGATTTCAACTTTTAATTTGTTCAGGTCTCTGTTAAAAAGAATTTTTAAGGTATCGATCAACATGATTTTAAGCTTTTTGGGTTATCGGAATCCAGATTTCTTCTTCAGAATCCGGATCTTCTTTTTTGTATTTTTCACCCATTATGGCAAAGTGCGGTCTTTCATCAACCGTATACGCTGAATTGGGGAGCCAATCTACAAAAATTTCACGATACGTTTTGTGGCCTTCACTTTGAGGGCCTTTATGAACAAAAACAGCATACAATCCCTCAGGAATTACCAAAGATTTCATTTCCTGTGGTATTTCATCAAATGCAGAGACTTCGACTGCGGCCCATTTTTCGAAGGTATTTCCGGGATCAAAATTGTCAAAATGTGCCCTTGGAAAAACTTCCAGAGAATACAAGTCGGTATCTACCATGTTTTTAATTTCTTTCCGTTTCGGCATAAACGAACTCCATAATTCATGAGTTTTGTTTTCCAAAAACGACATTATTACGTATTTACCAATTAGTTTTTTTTCGGATAAGATCTGAATTCTGGCTTCCATTTTTTACTGATTATTGAATTTTATATTTTTTGTAATCGGTTTCACTAAGCGAAAAATAACCTAACGGAAAATTAGCCTTATCGGCCGTATTGATAATATTTCCTCTTACGGTTGCGGGAGGAGACTGAAAAGGTCCGCCAACATTGTTTCCGGCAATACTCACCAGAATGCTCATATAATTGTAATATTGTTTCGAGATGCCGTAATGTGTCATTTCGACTTCATTACCAACTTTTAAATCGTCATCATCTGAAGTGCTGAAATATTCATTCCCCTGAAAAAATTTGTCTTCAGTAACGTAATAAGTTGAGGTAATTTTCGTCGAATATACATATTTAAAAAGATAAAAATTATCGGCATTGGCAGGATCGTTAAAATAAGCACGGGTTTCCACTTTTTTTCCTGATAAACCGCCCTGATTGTTTTGCTCCACCCGGGTTATGGGAGCGACTGATTTCATAGATTCAGTGGCAGTATAAGTAATTCCGCCGGAAATCACCGTTAAGGTATAGATTTCGTCGATTACCGGAATAAAATTCGAGCAAGCATAGCGTCCGGTTTTCGGAACTTCACTAAAATTGAACTTTATATTCTGGCTGTTCGTGATAAATACGGTTGCACCCGAAACAATTGGAATAACATTTTGAAAGTAACCTGTAGTGGTGGTCAGTTTTATGGTTTGTTGCTTTCCTGTAGTTCCTTTTTGCCAGTTTATTGCCGCTTCTATAACTAATTTTGGCGGAGCAGTATCCAGATTAACATCCACAACTTCTTCACAGCCGGTGAGGAAAATGGATATAAAAAGGACAATTAAGAGAGTTGCTTTTTTCATGATGTGTCTTTTATTTTCTTTGGAGGGAAAGTTGGTCTTAAAATTTAAAATTATAGCTAACGGCAGGAACAATTCCGAAAATTGAAGTTTTTACGGCTTCATTTGCAGCGGTATCGGTATTTTGGCGGAAATTAATCGAGGCCGCATTCTGGCGGTTGTATAAATTGTAAATACTAAAAACCCATTCTGCTTTCCATTTTCTGTCTTTGTTTCTTCGGGGTGTCAAAGTTGCCGAAACATCTAAATGATGATAGGCCGGCAAACGGTTGTCGTTTCTTAAACCATAGCTAGGCACCGTGATTCCTAAATACTGATATTGTCCATTTGGATAGGTAACAGGCTGTCCTGACTGAAGCGCAAAATTAGCTCCAAAAGACCATTTCTCGTTCAGGTTATAAGCTGATGTTACGGCTAAATTATGCGTTTTATCATAGGCAGAACTGTACCATTGTCCGTTGTTGATACCGATCTCCTCGGGAGTTCTTCCGGGAGTCTGCTGTTGTGATTTGGATAAAGTATAGGAAATCCATCCGTTGAATTTGCCTTCGTTTTTCTTAAGCATAAATTCGACACCATAAGCTCTCATTCTTCCGTTCAGAACTATTTGTTCGATCGCATCATTAGCGATCAAATCAGCACCATCGATATAATCGAGTCGGTTTTGAATCTTTTTATAATAGGTTTCGACTTCAACGGTATAGGCGCCATTATTAATATTTCTAAAATAGCCCAAAGCAACCTGATCTGCAAGCTGGGGTTTGATGTAGTTGTCACTAGGCATCCACACGTCAAGCGGAGTAGGTGATGAGGTATTCGAAATCAATTGAAGATACTGCGCCATGCGGTTATAGCTTGCTTTAATAGCCTGATCGTCGTTTAACTGATAAGAAACCGAAAGCCGCGGTTCGAAATTGTTGTAATCCTGAATGACCTTGTTTTTACCGAAGTATTTTGTTGAGACAGGGATTCCTTTTTCGTAAATCTGCATATTATTATTGAAGGTTACAGCCTCATTATTGTTGTAATAATTAATAGTAGAAGTACCTAAGCGGTAGAAAAGACTGTAGCGCAAGCCATAAGCAAGTGTAAGTTTTTTGGAAAGCTGATTCTCGGCTTCGATATAAACTGAAGGTTCAAAAGCATATTTTTTGTCCAGCTGGTCCGGATTAATTCCGGATTTTTCATTACTTGGTTTAATGGTTCCGGGATTAAATTCATAGTAAATTCCGTTTAAACCGTAGTTCAGTTTGAATTTATCCGAGATATAGTTTTTGAAATCATACTTGATGTTATAATTTTTAATTCCGGAGTCCCATTTAAAGCCTACAAAATCTAAGTCAAGACCGTAATAGTAATCGCTGTAAATTAGAGATAAATTGGCAAATAACTTATCAGAGTACAAGTGGTTCCAACGCAGGTTTAGGGTCGAATTTCCGTAGATATTGGTAAAGCTCTTGTTCAGACTAAATACGTCGCGGCCAAAATAACCCGATAAATACAAGCTGTTGTTTTCGTTTAGCTTATAACTCAATTTAGTATTCAAATCATAGAAATAAGCAGCGTTGTTTTTTTGATCTTCAGATAACTTTAGAAATAAATGAGCATAAGAAGCTCTTCCTCCAATCAGGAAAGAACCTTTGTCTTTCACTAGCGGACCTTCGGCTAAAATTCGACTTGAAATTAATCCAATTCCACCATTGACGTGAAACTCTTTGCTGTTTCCGTCTTTCTGATAAATGTCTAAAACAGAAGAGGCTCTTCCGCCATAGCGAGCCGGAATTCCTCCCTTATATAATTTTAAATCTTTGATGGCATCCGGATTAAAAACGGAGAAAAAACCAAATACGTGAGAAGAATTAAAGATAGTAGCTTCGTCCAGCAAAATCAAATTCTGATCAGCACCCCCGCCACGCACATTGAAGCCCGAAGCGCCTTCACCTGCATTTGTGACTCCCGGGAGCAATAAAATTGATTTTATGACATCGACTTCACCCAAAACAACCGGCATTCTTTTGATGGTGGCAATAGAGAGTTTATTGGCACTCATCTCAGGCGATTTGATGTTGATTTTACTTTTATTATCAGTAATTATGACCTCTTTAAGTTCTTCACCGCTTTCGGTAATGGCAAAATTATTTTTAGTGTTTTGATTTAAAGTAATGGTTTTTTGAAGAATCTGATAACCAACATAGCTAATTTCAATCTGATGCTCTCCCTTTGGAACAGTTAGAGAATAAAAACCATACTCATTGGTGGTAGTACCAATTTTTAAGGCTGGAATATAGAGGTTTACGCCAATTAAAGTTTCATTGTTTTTAAAGTCGGTGATGGTACCGCTCAGTGTAAATTTTTCCTGAGAAAATGATGTTAGAATAGTAAAGAAGAAAAATAAAAAAGCAGTTATTTTTTTGGTGGTCATTGTCTTGGTTTTGAGTCACATAGTTAGTGATTCTTGTTAAATATTTTTGCACAACAATTGTTAAACATAAGTTAAGAATCACTTTTTCTCTAAGGTTCAAAGGTACACTGGTGTGGAGGTACAGAGTTTTTTTTAGTTCAATTCACAAAAAAAGACAACTGTTGAAAGTTGTCTTTTTAGTGAAGAGATATTTTTATCTCTCTATATTTTATACTGCTATTTTATTTGAGCAATAATAGAGTTGAATGTTTCGCTTGGTCGCATTGCTTTGCTTACTAACTCCGGAGTTGGCTGGTAATAACCGCCAATCGTTTGAGGCTTTCCTTGTGCACCAATTAATTCAGCATCGATTTTAGCTTCGTTAGCTTCAAATTCAGCAGCAATTGGAGTGAAGATCGCTTTTAATTCAGCATCTTTGTTTTGAGCAGCTAAAGCCTGAGCCCAGTAGTATGCAAGGTAAAAATGAGAACCACGGTTGTCAATCTGACCTACTTTACGGGCAGGAGATTTATCATTGGCAAGGAATTTATCATTGGCCTGATCTAAAGTTTCAGACAGAACAATAGCTTTAGAATTGTCTAAAGTTTGTCCTAAATGCTCTAAAGAAGCACCAAGTGCTAAAAATTCTCCTAATGAATCCCAACGTAAATATCCTTCTTCTGTAAATTGCTCAACGTGTTTTGGAGCTGAACCTCCGGCACCCGTTTCAAACAATCCACCACCGTTCATTAACGGAACGATAGATAACATTTTAGCCGAAGTTCCTAATTCCAGAATTGGAAACAAATCGGTTAAATAATCACGTAAAACGTTTCCGGTTACCGAGATAGTGTCTAAACCTTTGATGATTCTGTCTAAAGTAAATTCAGTAGCAGCAACTGGGTTTAAGATGCGAATATCCAGATTTACGGTATTGTGATCTTTTAAATATTTTTGAACTTTTGCGATCAATTCTCTGTCATGTGCTCTGTTTTCGTCTAACCAGAAAACGGCAGGAGTATCAGATAAACGTGCTCTGTTTACAGCTAGTTTAACCCAGTCCTGAATTGGAGCATCTTTGGCCTGACACATTCTGAAAATATCATTAGTTTCAACGTTTTGTTCCATTAAAACAGTTCCTTTGTTGTCTGTTACACGAACAACTCCGTCAGCTTTTATTTGGAATGTTTTGTCGTGAGATCCGTATTCTTCTGCTTTTTGAGCCATTAAACCTACGTTAGGAACACTTCCCATTGTTTTAGGATCAAAAGCACCATGTTTTTTACAGAAATCGATAGTAGCCGTGTAAATTCCAGCGTAAGAACGATCCGGAATAACGGCAATAGTATCTTGTTGTTTTCCTTCTTTATTGTACATCTGTCCTGAAGTACGAATCATTGCCGGCATAGAAGCATCAACAATTACATCCGAAGGAACGTGTAAGTTTGTAATTCCTTTATCAGAATTCACCATTGCCAAAGCAGGACCGTTTTCGATTGCTTTAGTAATGTCAGCTTCCACTTCCGCTTGTTCAGGTCTTCCTGCAATTTTTGCATAGATATCACCTAAACCATTTCTGGTGTCAATGTTTAATTCTGCAAATAAAGTTTCGTATTTTTTGAAAAGATCAGCAAAGTATACTTCAACGATAGCGCCAAAGATAATTGGATCTGATACTTTCATCATGGTTGCTTTTAAGTGTACCGAAAGTAAAACACCTTCTTTTTTAGCATCAGCGATAGCATCAGCAGCAAAAGCTTTTAATTTTTTTACACTTAAAACAGAACTGTCAATGATCTCACCTGCTTTAAGCGGAGTACTGGCTTTTAATACAGTAGTTGTACCGTCTTTTGCAACGAATTCAATTTTTACATCGTTAGCTTCTGCAACAGTAAGCGATTTTTCACTTCCGTAGAAATCACCGTTTGGCATTGAAGCTACTTTTGTTTTAGAATCAGCAGACCAGGCACCCATAGAGTGTGGATTTGATTTTGCAAAGTTCTTTACTGCTCTCGGTGCTCTACGGTCAGAGTTTCCTTCACGTAAAACCGGGTTTACGGCAGAACCTAAAACTTTAGCATATTTTGCTTTGATTTCCTTTTCGGCATCGTTTTGCGGATCTTCAGGATAATTTGGAATTCCGTAACCATGTGCCTGTAACTCAGCAATAGCCGCTTTTAATTGCGGTACCGATGCAGAAATGTTTGGTAATTTGATGATGTTAGCATCAGGCTGTGTTGCCAACTGACCCAATTCAGCCAAGGCATCTCCGGTTTTTTGAGCAGCTGTTAGAAGCTCAGGAAAATTAGATAAAATTCTGCCAGCCAAAGAGATGTCTCTGGTTTCAATAGCGATACCAGCAGTACCCGTAAATGCTTGAACAATAGGTAAAAAAGAATAAGTCGCTAACAAGGGCGCCTCATCAGTTAAGGTGTAATAGATTTTCGAATTCTGTGTCTATTTTTTTTTTTTTATAATCGTATCGCCAGAGAATGGCAATGTAAAAGGTATAGTCGGCTCAGAATGAGCGGAGCAAATATAATAAAAACAGTCCGAAAACGGTGTAGTTTTCAGGAGAAATGCCGAAATTATCAGATTGTTATTTCGAGGTCTTTAAATTGTCAAATCGACGATTTTGGTATTAAAAAATTACAGTTTTGGCATTCTGAAAATGAAGTCCAAAAAAAAACTCGTTTCAAATGATATGAAACGAGTTTTTTATAACCAATAGATAAATGATTATCTTCTTTTATCTTTAATCTTAGCTTTTTTACCAGTAAGTTCTCTGAAGTAGAAAATTCTAGCTCTACGTACAGCTCCTTTTTTGTTGATTTCAATTTTTTGTAAAGCTGGTAAGTTTACTGGGAAGATACGCTCAACTCCAATAGCTCCAGACATTTTACGAATAGTGAAAGTTTCTGTGTTACCAGAACCTCTTCTTTGAATAACAACTCCTTTAAAAAACTGAGTTCTTGTTTTTTCACCCTCTTTAATTTCGTAGTAAACTGTGATAGTATCTCCAGCTCCGAAAACAGGGAAATCTTTTTTAGCAACGAATTCGTTTTGAACGAACTTTAATAAATCTGCCATGATAATTTTTATTATTGTTTATTTAGAGTAACATTCACGTATTTCGCCAGAGGTTAGTCTAATTCGGGTGCAAATGTAAAAAATAATTGTAAATTATGAATTATAAATTGTAAATTATTTTAAGTTGCTGATAAATTGAGGGTTAAGAGTTTCAGGTTTCAAGTTTCAAGTTTTGATTCCGGATCATAAGAACCTGAAACTTGAAACCTGAAACCTGAAACTTGAAACTTGAAACTTGAAACTTGAAACAAAAGAAACTTTTTATTTAGGCTGCTGCTGCGTCACACAGTGGATCATTCCCCCGTTAGCGTATAAATTACGAACGTCGATACCAATTACCTTTCTGTTAGGATACAAGCTTTGAATCAGTTGATTGGCAACAGCATCATTAGGATCATTGTAATTAGGAACCAATACAACTGTGTTTCCAATGTAGTAATTAACATAAGAACCTTTGTAGCCTAATTTTTTTCCATAGGTCGTTACCACTTTGTTTTGAGTCAAAGGCAGTTTTAGGAAATTGTATTTTTTACCTTTTAAATCTTTTGAATTGTACAAAGTAGGAATGTCTCCCTCCGGTACTTCCCAGTACAGTAAATCATCTTCGCTCATCGTCACGATGGTGTTGTCATTACCAAATCGTGCAAACCCGTCAATGTGCATGTCGGTAATTTCTTTTCCTGCTTTTCCGTTAAGCCAGATGAAGTTAGACACTCCTAAATATTTTTTAAAAATGGCTTCAGCTTGTGCCTGACTCATTCCAGGATTACGATTTGAGTTCAGAATAGAGCTTTTAGTAGCTAATAAGGTTCCTTTTCCATCTATTTCTACAGCTCCGCCTTCGTTGATCATGATCGCATTTAAATCTACAACAGTTGTGTTTTGATCTGCGGCAATTTGTGCTGGTATAGTGTTGCAATTTTTAAAATCAGCTTTTTCTCCCCAGCCATTAAAGCCCCAGTCCTGAATTACCAGTTGATTGTTTTTGTCTTTTACATAAATTGGTCCATTATCTCGTACCCAAACATCATCCGTTTTATAGATTTTAAAATCGATAGCAGAAAGAGAAACTCCTGCATTTTGTAATAAAGTTGTAATTCTGTTCTTTTCGTTGGTATTATAAGCAACGATATGCACCTTTTCACTTGTCGACAATGATTTTGTCATGGCAACCCATGTAGCATCCAGATCATCTCTATAGTTTATACCGTATTGATATTGGTGTGGCCATTGCAGCCAGGTTCCTTCATGCGGAGCAGATTCTTCAGGCATGGTATACATAATCTCGCTTTTAATGGATTCAGTTGGTTCGTTAGGTGTTGCAGACATTCCGTCTTCCTGGCAGGAAGTAAACAAAGGAAGTAGTACTATTGGTAAAAATAATTTTTTCATCTTAATTTGAGTTTGTTGTGAATTAACTTGTTTAGCGTCATTGTGTTACTAGTATTTTGACGGTACAAATGTATTTCTAAAACGTAATCCGGCAGTTGTCCAAAATGGACAAATCAAATAAGCGGAATAAAAATCGCTGTGAGATAGTCAGATTCGTTATCACAATTGTCGCTTGTTTTCAGGTATTGTTCAATAACAGGCAAATGTGAAAGTTCATAATCATGGGTTAGAAACCAGCCACCAAAGATTTGATTATACGTTTCTTCAAGGGTGTGGTAGCTTCCATGGTGAAAAAAGCGAGCATATTTGCCCCCAAAAATTTGCTTCTTTGGAAGGTTTTTAAGAACAGCGGTTGTCGCAATGCAGGCTTCGTAAGTACAATTTATTTTTTCGGTAATTAAAATGTCATCCGTTATAACTCCGAAGAAGCGAGCATCCGTTTCAGGGAATTCATTTTTTAAAAGAGTCTCCCAAAGATTTTCTATTTCGGGATTAATATAATGCGTTTTGGAGCTAAGGTAATAAACAGCTGTTTCCGGAATTACAAGTATTTCAGGCTTTAAAAAGGAGGTAAAAGATTGAAGAATACCCGTATCGTTTAATAAAAGTTCTTTTTGATTGCGGGCTAGTGAAGGAGCACAGTCGAAATGTTTTTTGAAGGTTTTTGAAAAAGACTGTACATCGGCAAAACCTACTTCAAGTGCAATTTCTGAGATTTGTTTGTTGGAGTAGATCAGTTTTTTGTACCCGTTTTCTACTTTCAATCGGGTCTGATAAGCGCCGATGGTTTCATTAAATAAAGAATAAAAAATGCGTTGCAAATTCCTGTAAGAGTAACAGGAAATACGCTCCAGAGAATTTATTGAGATGATTTGATTGTAATTCATCTCAATATAATTCCGTGTATTGTAAATATGTTTCAGATTAAAATCGCTCATTTTTTATCTTTTAGAAAGAAGTAACAAAAAAGATAACGATAATTACAGCTTTCAAGTATGATGGAGAAGAATCACTAAAAATAAATGAGAAGGGAATATTTTTTATTTTTCTTCCAATAAATCCGGGCGTCTGTTTTTAGTATGTTCGTAGGCCATATCCTCGCGCCATTTGTCAATTTTAGCAAAATGTCCGCTCGTTAGTACTTCAGGAACTTTCCAGCCTTTATAATCTGCAGGTCGTGTGTATATAGGGCCCGAAAGCAGATTGTCCTGAAAACTATCAGTCAATGCTGAAGTTTCGTCGCTCAAAACACCGGGAATCAATCGGATTAAAGCATCAGATAATACTAAAGCGCCTAATTCTCCACCGGATAATACATAATCGCCAATTGAAATTTCTTTGGTAATAAAATGGTCACGAACACGTTGATCTACCCCTTTATAATGTCCGCAGAGAATGATAATGTTTTCATACATCGACATCGTATTGGCCATTTTTTGATTTAGAGTTTCTCCATCAGGCGACATATAGATAATTTCATCATACTCACGCTGACTTTTTAAATGTGTGATACAGTCATCAATAGGCTGAACTGTCATTACCATTCCGGCACCACCGCCAAACGGATAATCGTCAACACTTTTTTGCCTATTTGTGGTGTAATCACGCAAATTATGAAAATGAACTTCTACTAAACCTTTGTCTATGGCACGTTTCATAATCGAAGCCTCAAACGGACTCTTTAATAATTCAGGTAAAATTGTAATAATGTCAATTCGCATTTTTTTTCTTCAATAGTTCTAAGATGCAAAGATACAAAGTTAATTTTTGTGAATTTTCAAGATTTGAAAATGAGAGAAAATAATTAAGAGACTGCTCAGAATGAATTGCTAACGGGTGTGTTATTTGGTGATTTGTATTTAAGTGTTTGTTAAACAGTTAAATACGTGACAATTATATAACATAAAGCAGTTAAAATGTAAAAAAAAGATGCCTAATTTTAAGTAATATTACGATTCAATCATCAAAAAATAAAATCCCATGAAAAAGCTATTAGTATTAACTGTTCTATTGATTTTACAGGCATGTTCAACAGCTAAAAATGCAAACGATCAATGGATTGGTCAGTCTAAAAATAATCTTATAAAGGCGTGGGGACCTCCCATACGTACTATAAATAATCAGGATCATGGGGAAATATTAATTTATGCAGATCAGGTATATGCAAATACAAATACAAGTGAAGGTACCAGAATTGCCGGTTCAAACTATTGGAATTACACTTATATATACACCCGTAAAGACGGGAAAATTTATTTGTATAAAACCGATAAACAACAGCAGCCGCCACAAACGATTGCTGTAAAATAAACGGATTGATTGTTTTTTATAAGAAAATAGCGCTGATTTATTACTGCGGTGAAAATCATTTCAGTATATTTATGTTCTCTTTATACTGATCTTAAGTAACTTAAAATGATAAATCATGAGGAAAATAGCAATGTTAATGGTGTTTTTTCTAATTATTTCCTGTAACAATCAAAATCAATCAAAACCTATGGATACCACAAAAAATGAACAATTAATCAAACAGTATTTTGAACATTTTAACAACCACGACTGGAAGAAGATGTCAGAAATGTACACGGATACCGCTGATTTTAAAGACCCTTCGCTAGGGCCGGGGATTGTAAAGCAAACCCGTAAACAAATTGCGGATAAGTATGCAGAGCTTAATTCAGCTTTTCCGGATCTGCATGATAAAGTGATTCAGGTTTATCCGTCGGGAGACAAACATATTATTGTAGAGTTTGTTTCATCAGGTACAGCACCCGATAATTCAAAATCTGAACTGCCTATCTGCACTATTTTTACCATTGAAAACGGATTAATTACCAAAGATTTTACCTATTTCGATAATTTTGAAGAAGAGGAAAACTAAGGGCAGCTGCTAACCGTAAAAAGAGGTGTTGTCCCTACGGGACATTGTTGACGATGGATTACCGATATCCTTGCTCCTGACGGAGCATTTTTTTTGCTAATAAGTAAAATAAATTGAGGGAAGTAATATTTAATGATAAAATATTTGTAGTTTTATTCCTTCATTTTAAATAATCTAAAATTATTTCGTCAGGAATTAATTTGGCTATCAAAAATATATGTTTTACACATCGCAAATTATTCCGTCAGGAATTAAATATTGGTAGAATATCAAAAAAATATATGTTTTACACATCGCAAATTATTCCGTCAGGAATTAAATATCGGTAATTATGGCAAACACATACACCCAAATACATATTCATTTTGTTTTCGCAGTGAAATTCAGACGTTCGTTGATAGACAAAGAATGGAAAGCCGAATTGTATCAATATATAACCGGAATTATAAAAAATAATGATCATAAGCTTCTGGCGATAAATGGTGTATCGGATCATATTCATATTTTAATCGGGATCAGACCTGCGCAATCAATTTCTGATTTGATGAAAAATATTAAACAGGATTCTTCAAAATGGATTAATAGTAATAAATTGTCTAAAAGTCATTTTCAATGGCAGGAAGGTTATGGAGCGTTTTCATACAGTAAATCTCAACTGAGTACTGTAATCAGGTATATTGAAAACCAGGAAGCGCACCACAGAAAGAAAACCCTGAGAGAAGAGTATATTCACTTTTTGCAAAAGTCTGAAGTTGATTATGATGAAAAGTTTATTTTTAAAGAATTAATTTAGAAGTAAGCAATAAGAAAACAGATTAGCTTAAATTTGATAAAAATAGCCGAAACGAAAAGACGTTTATCGATTAATGAAATTGCAAGAAACGAAAAGTTAATGAAACACAGAGAAAATGCAGCATCTAAAAACAAGTAAAGAATTTATAAAAGGAGATGAAATTGAGTGGGAGGTGGTTGGAGAAGGAATCAAACGTAAAATTCTGGCTTTCGATGAAAGAGTGATGTTAGTAAATGTACATTTTGAGAAAGGCGGAATCGGAGTTTTACATGAGCACTATCATTCTCAGGTTACCTATGTTTCCAGTGGTAAATTTGATGTTACCATTAGCGGAGTCACCCAAACGTTAAAGGAGGGAGATAGTTTTTACATTCCGCCTCATGCTATTCATGGAGTAGTTTGTCTGGAAAGCGGACTTCTGACAGATGTTTTTAGTCCAATGCGAGAAGATTTTATACAATCGTAAGGGCTTAAAGTCCATTAAAAGCTATAAAATAAGAACCGAATTGGCTTTAAAACCTTTAAAAATTATAATTTTTTTAAAGTTTTGGTAATAATTAGATTGGTATTTTTGCAAAATGAATTTATCCAAAACGAATGTCTTATTTATGGCAGCTTGCACCGGACTTATAGTTGCAAACCTGTATTACTGCCAACCTTTAATTGTTTTAATTGCCAACGAATTTAAAATTCCTGAAGCCAGTGCGGGAACAATAACCTATCTAACCCAGGCGGGTTATGCTATAGGACTGTTTTTCATGGTTCCGTTAGGAGATAAAATCGAACGTAAAAAGCAAATTTTAATCACCACTTTTGCTTCTGTAATTGCTTTGATTATTGCGGCAACGGCAAAAAGTTTTTTCCTTTTGCAGGTAGCTTCGTTATTAATCGGAATTACTTCAATCGTACCACAGTTAATTTTACCATTGGCAGCATCTTTAAGTGCGCCTGAACAACGTGGAAAAGTAGTCGGAACCATCATGAGCGGTTTACTTGTGGGGATATTGCTTTCCAGAACTTTAAGCGGATTTATCGGCCAGGTATTGGGTTGGAGGTCTATGTTTTATATTGCTGCAGGTATTTGTTTACTGATCTTTTTTGTGATTCAGAATAAATTTCCGGTCAATAAACCTCAGTTTGAGGGAACTTACGGGCAGTTAATTCAATCCCTTTTTACACTTATAAAAACACAACCGGTTCTGCGTGAAGCGACACTGATAAATGTATTTAGTTTTGCACAATTTGGAGCCTTCTGGACCACTATGGTTTTATTGCTTTCGGGAGAACCATTCGGTTTTAATAGTGCTACAATTGGACTATTTGGAATTGTGGGAGCATCAGGAGCTTTGGCGGCACCTTTAGTAGGAAAAATGGGAGACAAAGGAAACTCAAGAATTGCGGTAGGTTACGGTTGTTTATTGATCTTAATTAGTTTTCTGGTTTTTTATTTTTCAATAGAAAGTGTGATCGGAATTGCGATTGGAATTGTATTTATTGATATCGGAATTCAGGGAGTGCATATTTCAAACCAAACCCGCGTGTATTCCTTACTTCCTGAAGCCAGAAACCGATTGAATACCGTCTTTATGTCGTTTAGTTTTTTAGGAACAGCAGCCGGATCGGCTTACGGATTGTTGTTGTGGAAACTGGGCGGATGGCATGCCGTAACCATTGGATGTGTTGGATTATCGGCACTGGCATTTACGGTTTATGGTCTTACTTACAAATCAAAGTCTAAAAAACAGAAAGCATAAATTGATATAAAATTAATTTGTAAATTTGCAATCAAATAAAAAATAACAACCATGGAAAACGGAATATATGCTAAATTCAACACTAGTAAAGGTTCGATTTTAGTAAAACTTACACACGATTTAACACCTGGAACTGTAGGGAATTTTGTAGCTCTTGCAGAAGGAAATATGGAAAATAAAGTTAAACCTCAAGGACAAAAATTCTATGACGGATTAACTTTTCACAGAGTAATTCCTGATTTTATGATTCAGGGAGGATGTCCAAAAGGAACTGGAACCGGAGATCCTGGATACAAATTTGATGATGAGTTTCACCCAAGCTTGAAACACGATCGTCCGGGAGTTTTAGCAATGGCAAATTCAGGTCCGGCAAGTAACGGTTCTCAATTTTACATTACTCACGTTCCAACTTCATGGTTAGACGGAAAACATACCGTTTTTGGTCATGTAATCGAAGGACAGGATGTTGTGGATGCTGTAGCTCAGGGAGATAATCTTGATGCAGTAGAAATCATCAGAGTAGGTGAAGAAGCTCAAAAATGGAATGCAATCGAAGCTTTTATTTCTTTAAAAGGAGCTCGTTTGAAGCGTGATGCTGCTTTAAAAGCGGAATCAGAAGCAAAGATGGAGCAATTGGCTGCAGGTTTTGATAAAACAGATAGTGGATTGCGTTATAAAATGATCCAAAAAGGAGAAGGTAAAAAAGCGGAAGCAGGTAAAACTGTTGCAGTACACTACGAAGGTTCTTTAGAAAACGGAAAAGTATTTGATTCTTCTTACCCACGTAAAAAACCGATCGAATTTAGATTAGGCCAGGGCCAGGTTATCGAGGGATGGGACGAAGGTATTGCTTTATTACAAGTAGGTGACAAAGCTCGTTTTGTAATTCCATCTGATTTAGCTTACGGAGCTTCAGGTGCAGGAGGAGTTATTCCACCACACGCAACTTTGATTTTTGACGTTGAATTAATGGACGTAAAATAAGACTTTACAGCAATTTAGTATTGTTTTAAATAGCAATCCCATTCGCTAGCCGAATGGGATTTTTTTTATATTTACTTTAAAAAACAAGAACAATGAAATTAAGGATCCTAACTTTAACCGCTGCGACATTGCTTTTGATTTCGTGCGGTACAAAAAAAGCAGCTCCGGTTGCAACAGCCACTCCGGCTGCAACTGAGACGGCAAAAACTACAGAACTAACTCCTGCATTGGCAGAAGGTAAAAACTTGTACGAAAACAGTTGTGCAAGATGTCATAAATTATACGATCCGAAGAAATTTAGTCAGGAAGACTGGAAGCCAATTCTGGTAAGAATGCAGAAAAAAGCGAAGGTAGACGATACTCAAATTACTTTAATATCAAACTATATAACTTCTCAATTGTAAGGAGTTGTAATTTAAAAAGCATAAAAACTATTCATATTATTTTGAATAGTTTTTTTTTGCTCCAAACGGAGCATAAAAAAACACCTTCACGCGGGAGGTGTTTAGAAAATTAAGAAGCGTTTTCAGAAGAATTGTCAACCGCTGCTATTTTTAAAGTTTTTATTCCGGCAGGTAATTCCCAATCGACAACATCGTCTTTTTTAAAGCCAATGATAGCAACACTTAGTGGCGCTAATATTGATATTTTGCCCTCTTTTACGTCTGCAAATGAAGGAAGGACAATTTGAATTTTCATTTGTTTTTTTGCTTTTACATCTTCAATAATAACATGGGAATTAATGCGTATAGTGCTGCTGTCTAATTCGCTTTCTTTACGGATAACAGCGCGGTCCAATTCGTTCGAAAGTTGTCCAATTTCTTTAGCATTGGTTGCGTTTTTACTTTTTAGGATCAATTCTCTTAAAAATTGATAATCTGACTTACAGAATGTAGGTGTTGGTTTCATATCTATTCTAATTTATTGTGGGTTGACTGTGTAGAATTTTCAGATACAAAGTATTGCTACGGTCATTTCTGGCGGTCTGTAAAGGAAGACTGCTGTTAAAAACTGAAAATTGTAAACTGAAAATTTTAAAAAAAATAATCCTCCGTCTGAGAGAAGAAATTGAAATAGACGGAGGCCTAATTGATAAAGGCCTTACTATGTGAAATAAATACAGCCGAGTATGCTCTTCTCGTAGGAGAAAGCGATACCGGAGAAACTGTAAATAGATTTATAGTAGTCACTGTGGGAATAATTAATTTGATTTGTAAAGATAAGCAAACTTTTTGAAAACACTAAAATGATGTTTTCCATTTGATGTTGCAGCCAATACTTGGTTTTTGCGGATCTTTCAGACTTCTGTTATAGATAAGAGCATCAATTGCACTGCGAAGATCACTTCCGCTTAACGGAATTCCGTTTCCTGGTCTTGAATCGTCTAATTGACCACGGTAAAACAATCGGTTCTGATTGTCAAATAAATAAAAATCAGGAGTGCAAGCCGCTTCGTAGGCTTTGGCTACTTCCTGGCTTTCGTCGTACAAATACGGGAAATCGATTTTGTTCTGAAAAGCAAAGTCGGTCATTAATTCGGGACCGTCTTGCGGATAGTTTTTAACATCGTTGCTTGAAATCGCAATCACACCAATTCCCTGTACACGATAATCATTGGCAATCATGACAACCTCTTTGATAACATGAAGTACAAATGGACAATGGTTGCAAATAAACATAACCAGCGTACCTTTCGAGCCCCTCAAATCGTCAAATGAATACTCATTATTCGAATTGGTATCTCTTAATTTGAAATCTGGAGCAATTGTTCCAAGAGGAATCATATTAGAAGGAGTTCGTGCCATTTTTGTAGAAATAAGTTCTTCAAAAATAACTTTAAATTTCTGTAAAAGAAAGGATATGGACTTGTTTTTAATTTTTGGAGCATATTTTCTTTGATGAGATCAGAACTACAATATGATTTCTGAAATGAGGAAAACAACTCAAAAAACAGTTATGGAATTGGCGGTTGTAATGGTAAAATTAATAGGTTTGTAAAACATCAAATAGTAAAACAAAAAATGGATTTAACCTGGAGTGAATTTGAAAGAACCGATATGCGTGTCGGAACAATTATAGAAGTAAATGATTTTCCCGAAGCCAGAAAACCGGCCTACCAGCTTACCATTGATTTTGGTCCCGAAATAGGAATCCGTAAATCATCAGCTCAAATAACGGTGCATTATAAAAAAGAAGATTTACTAAACCGACAAATTATTTCAGTAGTCAATTTTCCTAAAAAGCAGATTGGGAAATTTATGAGCGAATGCCTGGTTCTTGGCGCAATAGGCAAGGAGGGGGATGTTATTTTATTGGCACCCGATTTTAAAATAGAAAATGGACTGCGTATAGGTTAGTTTACAGTATTCAGTCACAGTTTACAGTCTCAGTTTTCAGTCTCAGTTTTCAGTATGCAGACTGCGACCGAAAATTGCGACTGTAGACTATTTTGTTTTCTCGATCAATTGTTTCAAAATCAATTGTCCTTCTTCCCAATATTTTAAATCCGAATCGGAGTTGATGTGTCCTCTTTGTCCCACATTGACAAGATCGCTTCCCCACATTTCGGCAAAGTATTTTTTTCGCTCAAAAGTCGCGTAAGGATCGTTTTCGCTCGCTACAACAATAGAAGGAAAAGGCAGTTTCGAGGTTGGCATGGGTGAAAAGTTTCGTATAGATTCCGGTGTGTGTGCAGGAGAATCTACATCGGCAGGTGCAACCAGTAAGGCACCCACTATGTTTGGATTGTTGTTGTTCTGTGCCCAATGTAGAACGAGTGAAACAGCTAGGCTGTGTGCTACTAGTATTGTCGGACCATTAAGCCTGGAGATTTCTTCTTTTAAACGCTCAAGCCATTCTGCGCGAATAGGCTCATCCCATTCGTCGTGAACGATGCGGGTTGAATTTTTAAATTTCTCATGCCAAAACGTTTGCCAGTGTTTGTCTCCTGAATTTCCAAGACCTGGCAGAATCAATAGCTGTATTTCCATTGTTGCTTTTTTATCAAGATAGTTGAATTACTTATTTTAAAGCATAAATAAATATTCTACCAAATTAGTAGAGTTTATGTGTTTAAAAAAAGTCCAAAATGCAAAACACTATGGACTTATACTTTTAAAAAAGTCTTCCGTCGACTAAATATCGTCAAAATCTATATCTGTAAAACTGGTTCTTTGTCCTTCAGGTTTATCAGAACCATATTCTTTTTTGAAATCTTTTTGATGTCTTTCAGAGATTACTTCTTCGCCCTTGTGGTTCAGGACATAGGAAGTCATTTCTTCAAGTATTTCGGCAAAAGCACTAAAGTCTTCTTTATACAAGTAGATCTTGTGTTTCTTAAAATGAAAGGAACCGTCTTCCTCAGTAAATTTTTTACTTTCGGTAATTGTGATATAAT
The DNA here is from genome assembly GCF_000335775.1 of Flavobacterium sp. WG21. NCBI lineage: Bacteria > Pseudomonadati > Bacteroidota > Flavobacteriia > Flavobacteriales > Flavobacteriaceae > Flavobacterium > Flavobacterium sp. WG21. The sequence continues at coordinate 84,333 of NZ_AMYW01000004.1, read as the reverse complement.
AATCATCAGCTTTAGTAGCTCTCACATCAAAGAAATAAGTTCTTCTTCCTGCTCGTAATACTTTAGAAAAAATCTCTTCTTTTTCTAACATGTCATTTTCTCTCATAATACGTTCTATCATTTTTGGAATTAATAGTACTCAAAAATCATAAAAAATTATCGATTACGCAACAATTAAAGTAATTCTTTTTCCGAAAGTTGTTTTAAATATAACGATGCATAATAGCCTTCCTGATTTATTAATTGATTATGAGAGCCTTGTTGAATGATCTTCCCGTCTTCCAGAATGATTATTTTATCGGCATTTTTTGCAGATGATACCCTGTGACTTACTATTATTGTAGTTTTATCCTTGCAAATTTCAAATAAATTGCTAAGAATCGTTTCCTCTGTTTCTGTGTCCACTGCGGACAAACAATCGTCGAAAAGTAAAATCGCCGGATTTTTAATAATGGCGCGCGCAATAGAGACACGCTGCTTTTGTCCGCCTGAGAGAGTGATTCCTCTTTCTCCTAAAACAGTATCGTATTGTTTGTTAAAAGCGATAATATTATCATGAACTACCGCATTTTTGGCCGCTTCGATCACTTCTTCATCTGTAGCGTTCTGATTGCCGAATTTTATATTGTTTTTAATAGTGTCCGAGAATAGAAAAGCGTCCTGAGGTACAATTCCAACATTATTTCGTAAATCATATAGATTCAGACCGCTGATTTCGTTTTGATCAATGGTGATTTTCCCTTCGGTTACATCATATAAACGAGAGATTAGCGATAATATTGTGGACTTCCCGGAACCGGTTTTTCCTAAAATAGCCAGTGTCTCTCCTTTTTTGACAGTAAAAGTTACATTTTTAAGTGCTTCAATATTGGTGTCTTCGTAGGTATAGCTTACATTTTCAAAAGAAATTGTGCCTTCAATATCGGAATGATTTTCGTTATTGTTTTTTATTTCAGGTTCGATTTTTAAAAATTCATTCAAACGTTTCTGAGAAGCTTCGGCCTCCTGTACCATTGATGAAACCCATCCTAATGAAGCTACTGGCCAGGTCAACATATTTACATATAAAATAAACTCAGCAATCGTTCCAATATTCGGAATCGTTCCGTTAATGTACATAACACCTCCAAAGTAAATGACTACAAGGTTACTGATTCCGATTAAAGCAATCATCAAAGGGCCAAATAAGGACTGTACTTTGGCTAAATCTAAGCTCTTTTTTTTGCTTTCGTCAGCCAGAGCGACCATGTTGTTTTGATGCTGATTTTCCAGTGAGTTGGCTTTTATAACACGGATACCGGAAAAGATTTCTTGTGTAAAGCTGGAAACTTTAGATAAATATTGCTGAAAAGTGGTACTTCTTTTGTTGATTTCCGAGCTTAGTTTGAAAATACAATAGGAAAGAATAGGCAAAGGCAAAATAGTGTACAATGTCAATAATGGTGAGACATTGTACATATATATAATGACAATGGCAAAACGAATAAAAGTATTGATCGTATACATTACGGCAGGCCCCACATACATACGAACTTTTGAAACGTCTTCGCTAATACGGTTCATTAAATCTCCGGTGCGGTTTTGTTTGTAAAAATTTTGTGAGAGTCTTTCGTATTGTTTGAAAACCTCATTTTTTAAATCAAACTCGATATGACGCGACATTACAATCAAAGTCTGACGCATTAAGAACGTTAAGAATCCTGCTACAATGGTAGTAGCTATGATTAGCAGTACGTTATGGATTAATCCTTCGCGATACGAATCAATGACGATTTGCGAAGATTGATCGGCTTTTGGCAGTTTGTCAAACTTTTCGATAGCGTTTAACGACTTGCTAATAAGCTTTGGAGTAAACAGAGAGAATATTTGTGCGATTATGGTGATTAAAATACCTAAAGAAAAACTATATTTATATTTGATGAAATATTTGTTTAAATAACTTAATTCTTTCATTTTTTTAAGAGATTCAATGTTAAAATGTTTCGATTTGATGAAATATTATGAATAAAAATTAATGCAATATATAATTTTATCAAAACAAAACGATTGTTAGATTGTTATTTTAAAGATAATAAATTAGCACATGTATATTTTTTATATAAATTTGAGAAGTCTTTTTGACATATTCATAATTTTAACAAAATAATATAGTAGCGCTATGGATGCAACTTTCGCAACTGGAAAAGAACTTCAGAAAATGGATCCTGTTTTTGGTCAATTGTCTTTTGACGATCACGAACAAATTGTATTTTGCAATGACAAAGATACAGGTTTAAAAGCAATTATTGGTATTCATAATTCAGTTATGGGACCAGCTTTAGGAGGTACTAGAATGTGGAATTACAATACTGAATGGGAAGCATTAAACGATGTTTTGCGTCTTTCAAGAGGTATGACCTATAAATCAGCCATTACCGGATTGAATATCGGTGGAGGTAAAGCAGTAATTATTGGTGATGCTAAAACGCAAAAAACACCTGAATTAATGCGTAAGTTTGGTGAATTTGTTCACTCTTTAGGCGGTAGATATATTACGGCTGAGGATGTTGGAATGGAAACAAAAGACATGGACACTGTTAGAGACGTAACGCCTTATGTTACGGGTATTTCTGAAGAAAGAGGTGGTTCAGGAAATCCTTCTCCAATAACTGCTTACGGTGTTTATTTAGGAATGAAAGCTGCTGCTAAAAGTCAGTTTGGTACTGATGTTTTAGAAGGTAAAAAAGTTTTAGTTCAGGGAATAGGTCACGTAGGTGAGGCTTTGGTTGAGTACTTAACTAAAGAAGGAGCAATCGTTACAATTACGGATATCAATGAAGAGAAATTATTTCAGGTAGCTTCGAAATACAATGCTTCAATCTATTCTGGTGAAGATTTGTATACAGCTGATGTTGATATTTACGCACCGTGTGCAATGGGAGCGATCATTAATGATGCAACTGTAGATAAAATTAAGGCTAAAGTTATTGCCGGAGCAGCTAACAATCAGTTGGCTGATGAGAATGTTCACGGAGCAAGATTACAGGAAAGAGGGATTTTATATGCTCCGGATTTCTTAATCAACGCTGGTGGAATTATCAACGTATATGCTGAATTAGAGCATTACGGTAAAGCTGAAATCATGTCAAAAACCGAAAATATCTATAACACAACTTTAGAGATTATCGAGTATGCTGTGAAAAACGGAATGACAACGCACAAAGCGGCTTTGACAATTGCTCAAAATCGTATCGATTTGAGAAAAATTGAAAACGCTAAAAAATAATAAAACATAGTTTATTGTTGAAGAGTCTTAGTCTCGGTCACAGTTTTTAGAGAAATCTTGAAATTGTGACTGAAAACTGAGACTTTTTTTATCGTTTTAATTTTATTATAAAGAGTTAAATACTTACTTTTGCAGACTAATTTTTAAATGTTCTTACGAGGTGGTAAATAGAAGACACATACGCGTTAAAGTAATGCAATCCATTTATGCAATGCATCAAAGCGGTTCTGATAATATGGAAAAAGAAGAGAAGTTTCTTTTTTACAGTATTGATAATATTCAGGATCTATATCTTATAATGCTTTCTTCATTGATTGAAATTTGCAAAAAAGAGTCCGTTTTTTTACACCTTTCAAGTAAAAAACATCTTGCAACCGCTGCAGAACGTAATCCGAATGAAAAATTTATTAAAAACAAAATTTTTCAACTCCTAGCCGAAAGTAATTCACTTAGTATTGCTTTAGAAAATCGTAAAATCAACAACTGGAACCTAAACGACGATTATATCATTTTGCTTTTAAATGATATCAAGTCAAGTGCTTTGTATGCGAAATACATGAGTACTACAACCAATACTTTTGAAGAAGACAGGCAATTTGTAATTGATTTGTTTGCTGAAGTAATTGTTCCAAATGAAAAATTATATGAGTATTTAGAGGATGATAAATTAACCTGGGTGGATGACATTCCGGTTGTAAATACACACATCATCAAACAATTAAAAGCGATTAAAACAGAAGATCCGGACGATTTTAGAGTGCCTAAATTGTATAAAGATGTTGAGGATAAGGATTTTGCTAAAGATTTGTTCAGAAGAACAGTTTTAAACGAATCGGTTTTGGCAAAAGAATACGATGATAAAACACCAAACTGGGACAGTGAAAGGATTGCAGAAATTGATACTATTATTTTAAAAATGGCTATCTGCGAATTCTTAAAATTCCCTTCTATTCCAGTAAAAGTAACTCTTAACGAATATTTAGAAATTGCAAAAGAGTATTCTACACCAAAAAGTAGTATTTTTATCAACGGAATTTTAGACAATCTGGTTAAAGAGCTTACAGCGAATAAAAAGATGATTAAAGTAGGAAGAGGGTTGATGTAATTCGACTTGACTCTATAAATAAAATTCAAACTCCGGTTTATGTTATATCGCTCTAAGTGAAATTCAGGAACCCAAAGCACGAATATTAATAACAAAAATAAAAACTGAATACTATGCAAGATTTAATGAAATTTGCGCCTTATTTACTAATGTTTGTCGTGTTGTATTTCTTTATGATCCGACCACAACAAAAAAGAGTAAAAAACGAAAAAGAATTTGAAAGCAGCCTAAAAGTAGGTGATAAAATAATTACTAAAAGTGGTTTTCACGGTAAAATTGTTGAGCTAGCTGAAACTAGTGCAGTGATCGAAACAATGTCTGGAAAATTGAAAATTGAGCGTTCAGCAATTTCTATGGAAATGAGTGCTGCCTTGAATAAAAAAGCTTAAATTTTTTCTTCGAAAAAATAAATTTCAAAATATGAAATCCCAAATTCCAAAACTGGAGTTTGGGATTTTTTTTAATTGTCATTTCAGTCGAAATGACAGTTCTTTATGTAAAGAAAAAAACCTTTTTCAAAGTTTTAAACTTTGATAAAGGTTTTGTGTAGTTAGGAATTTGGAGCTTAAAAAAATTGAAATTTAAGCCTATCTGTATTTATCATTCAATCCGATGTTTTCCAGTATCATCGGAATTACTTTCTCAATTCTCGAAAGTTTGGTTTTGTCTTGCTTGGCAGTTTCAATGTACTCCAGAAATTCATATTGCTTGTAAGGACTGAACTTTTGAAATGCCTCTGCCAGAGCAGAGTTTTGGTCGAGTTCTTTCTGAAAAAGCTCAGAAACAATAGCTTCTTTTTTTGAAGGTTTGATGATTTTTCCTTGTTTTTCGTTCTCAATAGCTTCCGAAATGTAGGCCAAAACTTCTGCCTCGTTTACCTGATCTTTTGAAGTAAAACGCCATTGGCGTAGCGATTTTGTTTTATCTTCCTGCGCATTGATGAGTTTCTTTTTCTCGTCTTTCAGGAAAACCCCATTGAAAAACCAAATCGTAAAATACTCTTTAAAGCCACCTATGCCGATAACATTTTTTTTGTTGTATACATAAACGGGGCCTCCCCATTTTACGGTTTCAACCAGTTCGGTTTTGTCAATAATAGCTTTTAGGAAAAGAAGTTCTTCTTCCCAATTGTTGACTTTATCCCAAACGTGTTTTTTATCGGACATACTTCGGTTTATTTTTTTCTTTTAGTTTTCTCAGGAACGTCAAAAATGCCCGGAATTGCAGTTAACTCGGCAATTTTTACAATGACATCAGTCGCTTTTTGCATACTTTCGGCAGGAACATATTCGTATTTTCCGTGAAAGTTATGACCACCGGCAAATATATTTGGACAAGGAAGCCCCATGAAAGAAAGTTGCGACCCGTCTGTCCCACCACGAATAGGCTTGATGATAGGTTTGATGTTCAATTCTTTCATTGCTTTTTCGGCAATATCAACGATATGCTTGACAGGAAGTACTTTTTCTTTCATGTTATAGTACTGGTCTTTAACTTCAGCAATTACAATATCTTCTCCGAATTTTTTCGCAAATTTCTTATTGATTTTTTTGGCAATTTTTGCAATTAAATCTTTACGTTTTTCGAATTTTTTCTTGTTGTGATCACGGATAATTAATTCTAAAACCGTTTCTTCAATACTTCCGGTAAGGTGGTGTACGTGGAAGAAGCCTTCGTAACCTTTCGTTTCCTGAGGAGTTTCTCCTTTTGGAAGTTCGTTAATGAAATCGTTGGCAATCAACATTGAATTGATCATTTTTCCTTTGGCGTAACCCGGATGAACGCTCTTTCCTTTGAAAGTGATTTTTGCTCCGGCTGCATTGAAGTTTTCATATTCTAATTCGCCAATTTGGCTTCCGTCCATAGTATAAGCCCAGGCTGCACCGAATTTTTTCACATCAAAATGATGCGCGCCACGGCCAATTTCTTCGTCCGGAGTAAAACCAATTCTAATTTTTCCGTGTTTAATTTCCGGATGCTGAATTAAGTATTCCATAGCGGAGACAATTTCGGTAATTCCTGCTTTGTCATCGGCTCCTAATAAGGTTGTTCCATCAGTTGTAATAATGGTTTGCCCTTTATATTGTAATAAATCTTTAAAATAGTTGGGTGATAAAACGATGTTTTTCTCGGCATTCAAAACGATATCTTTCCCGTCATAGTTCTCAACGATCTGAGGCTTTACATTTGCTCCGCTAAAATCAGGAGAAGTGTCAAAATGAGATACAAAACCAATAGTTGGAACTTCATGATCGACATTAGAAGGTAATGTAGCCATAATGTAAGCTTTGTCATCTATGGTAACATCTGATAAGCCAATTGTCTTTAATTCCTCGACTAATTTATTGGCAAGATTCCATTGCTTTTCTGTACTTGGAGTTGTTTTTGAATTTGGATCTGACTCAGTGTCAATAGTTACATAACTAACAAAACGATCTATGATATGTTGCATTTTTTTTATTTTATTTTTAGGCAAATATAAGTAAATAGTTAAGGGTTGTAAAGTTTCAAATTATGAAAACTATAAATTAGACTGAAAAAAAGTTTGCTTCAAATTTTACTGATTTGTTCTGATTTTAGAAAGTTAAAATCCAATTTCACGAATTTAAATTCGTGAAATTGGATTTGTAAGTAGCATGACAAGATTTTAATTTATGTTATTAGAGACTAAAAAAATCTTATTGAACACATCTAAAACCAATATGATTGGCCGGTGATTTGTAATCTCCTTTTCCTCTGGTCCCTACCATATAGCGGGTACAATACTGGTCGGTGCATAAAAAAGATCCGCCACGCTGTACTTTTTTGGGTAGTCCGGGTTCTGAAGGATCATAAGAAGATTCAGGACCCTGAGGGTTTTTAACAACCGGACTGTTTTTGCTGATTATTTTGTAATAGTCTGCAGTATACCAATCATTGGTCCATTCCCACACATTTCCGCCAATATCATAAAGACCATAAGAATTAGGGGCAAATTTAGCAGTCGGTGCAATACCAATATAGCCGTCTTCGCCGGTGTCTCCTTTTTCCAGAGGGAAGTGTCCCTGATAAATGTTGGCTTGAAATTTCCCTTTTGGTTTTAGTGTGTTTCCCCAGGCATATAATTCCCCTGATTTTCCGCCACGGGCAGCAAATTCCCATTCAGCTTCTGTTGGCAGTCTTTTTCCGGCCCATTTGGCGTAAGCGGCGGCATCATCATAGGAAATTTGAACAACAGGGTAGTTGCCTTTTCCTTTTATTGAGCTTCCGGCTCCTTCTGGATGTCTCCAGTCAGCACCATGCACATAAGTCCACCATTGCATATAATTGTTTAAATCAACCTGAGCCGGGGTAGGAGTAAACACGGCCGATCCGGCAACGAGATTTTCCAAAGGAGCATCGGGATATTCTTCATGGGTGGGTTTTATCTCGGCTAAAGTAACATAACCTGTTGCTTTTACAAAAGCTTCAAATTGGTCGTTTGTAACTTCGGTTTTGTCCATGTAAAATCCATCTACATAAACGCGGTGTATGGGTGCAGCATCTTTGGTAACTCCTTTTATACTGCACAAACTTTCGTCCTCGACATTACTTCCCATAGAGAATTCTCCGCCGGGAATCCACACCATTCCTTCAGGAGCTTTACCAACAGGTTTGTTTTTGTTTTCAATGGTTGGTTTAAACAATGATTCCTCCGTTGTATTTGGAACCTCGTCACAAATCATCGCTGTTAACTTTTGTTTCGGTACTATAAGTTTTGTATAGCCGTAAGCAATTGTAATAACAGAGAGGGTTAGAATGGCAAAGATCCAATACGTTTTATTTTTCATGACGAATGTTTTTATCGAATAGTAGTTGCGGGTAAATTTAAGAATAAAGTTTATAAAGTACTCTTTTTAAACTCTATTTATTTTATGAAGTTAATAGTATTTTTTGTTGCTGCTTTATTAAGGTACTGATAATAGTTGTGGTTAAATTTTGCAGGTGTGGTGTTTGTGAACTTCGTTTTTTTGTTTCCAATGCTGTAATGCAATTATGAAAAAGAAGGCTTTTGATTGCAGTAAAAATCATTTGAACATAGAAATATAGAGTCAAAACCCGATGTAATTTGTTTTAGCAAAAAGAAGACATTTTCAAAGTATTATAATTAAATTTGCACCCAAAAAAACAACAACAACACACTACTATGTATAAATTGATAATTCGCCCGATACTTTTTGGGTTTGATCCTGAAGAAGTTCATTACTTTACTTTTTCATTTGTTAAATTCATTTCAAAAATCCCCGGAGTTTCATCAATTATCAGATCAGTTTACGAAGTAAAAGACAGTCGTCTGGAACGTGAAGTTTTTGGAATTAAATTTAAAAACCCGGTAGGTTTGGCGGCAGGATTTGACAAAGATGCCAAACTGTATAAAGAATTATCGGATTTCGGATTTGGATTTATCGAAATTGGGACCGTAACTCCTGTTGGACAGGAAGGAAACCCTAAAAAACGTTTGTTTCGATTAAAAGAAGACCAGGCAATTGTAAACCGAATGGGATTCAATAATGGCGGAGTTCTGGAAGCTGTAGAGCGTTTGAAAAAGAATTCCGGAGTTTTGATTGGGGGTAATATCGGAAAGAACAAGGTGACTCCAAACGAAAATGCCGTAGACGATTATATTATTTGTTTTGATGCTTTGTTTGATCATGTAGATTATTTTGTAGTCAATGTAAGTTCGCCAAATACGCCAAATTTACGCGCATTACAAGACAAAGAACCTTTAACGGCTCTGTTGCAAACGCTTCAGAACAGAAATATAGAGAAACAAAAAACAAGCACACAAAAGGTAAAACCAATTTTGTTAAAAATTGCTCCCGATCTTACAGACGAGCAGTTATTAGATATTATTGATATTGTAAAAACAACTCAGATTGCGGGTGTGATAGCCACCAATACGACGATTTCACGTGACGGATTGCAATCTGCCAATAAAGTAGAAACAGGTGGATTGTCAGGAAAACCACTAACAAAACGTTCGACAGAGGTGATTCGTTTTCTTTCGGAAAAAAGCAACAAAGCGTTCCCGATTATTGGAGTAGGGGGAATTCATACTGCCGATGATGCAATCGAGAAATTGAATGCAGGAGCCAGCTTGGTACAATTGTACACTGGTTTTATTTATGAAGGACCAGCTTTGATCAAAGCAATCAATAAAAAGGTTTTAAAGCAATTGTAATAGCAGTACCTGAACGATTAGTCCTGTAGCAATGGCGCTTCCAAAACTGATTAACGTACCAATTAAAACATATTCGGTTAGTTTTCGGTCTTTGGCTTCTTTTAAATCGCCAAATCTAAAAATGGATTTTGCGGCTAATAGGAAACCAATGGCCTCGAAATGTCCCGTTAGGATAAAACAGAAAACAAATAATCTTTCTAATAGGCCAATATAGTTTCCGGCTTTGGAAAGTGAGTTTTCATTGTGGCTGCTTTGACTTTCCGGATTCCAGATCGATATAATGGTTCTAATCAGGATAGAAGTTGGTTTTGTAATGAATAAAAATCCTGTAGCTAAAATCCAAAATTGATTGTTGAGCCATAGAAAATGAACGGTTTCACCATTGTAGAGCAAAACTACGCCAATCAAAACTAAAAGATGTAGCGCCTGATCTGCTATAAACCAACTGCGTTTTGTTGTGTTTTTCTGGAAATGGAGTTTGATTAAATCGATAACACCATGAGATACGGCAATTAGCAAAGCGTAAGGGAGGAATTGAATTTCTCCGACTAAAACGGCTGCTAAAATGCCATGTAAAAGAATATGAAGATACAAATAAATACTTTTGTGTTTTTTGGCTTCTTTATCGACTACCCAGGAGTTAGGTTGTGCTGTAAAATCACCCAGTAAATGTGCTAAAAGTAGTTTTATAAATAAAATCATAGCGTTGTAAGTTGGTTTATTTGTGTTCTGAAATAACGGTCTAAACTCAATATTAAATCAAACTGTGCCCGTTTTTGTCTTCGGCTTACGGCGGCTCTTTTGATTCCTAATTTTGGGGCTAATTCTTCTTGTGATAAGCTTGGGTTTTCTATCGCAATTGCAACAAATTCTGCAGATTGAGCAGGCCAATTATCCATAAAAGTAAGAGCAAGCTGAAGCATTAAATTCATTTTTTCATCGACAGCCGTATCACCGGTTCGCAAGGCTAAATTTACTTTTAGTTTCTTTAAAGTTTCAAAAAGTTCACCTGAGTGTATAAAGGCAGAACCATTGCTTTCAGAAACTTTCTCAGCATTGTGCGTTTTATCTCCAATACCAATACTCATTCGGGCATCCAGTTTTAAAGCTTTTAAATGTGCTTTAATGAGGATGGTTGCCAATAAAGCTTCTTCGGGATTTTTTATTTCAATTTGAAATTCGTCCCCTCTGTAAATTTCCCATTGAAGAGGCGTATCTCCAAAAGGAGATAAGATTCTCTTTAAAGATTCTACCCAGTCTTTTGAATTTTGCTTTCTGGAATCGATTATATCCCCCGTAATTACACTAGTCATAGTTTCAAATATAAATAAAAAGAATAATAATAGTATTACAAATGTAGCTAATATTTTTTAATGTTACGTTTTTGTGTAACATTGTTAATTGTTACGTTTTTGTGTAACATATTAAAGTGTTACCATATCATGTAATACAATTAAAGAAAATTATAACTTTTATTTCTTTAAAAAAGAAACTAACTTAGCCTGCATAAAAGAGTAAGCTTTGAATAAAGAAATCAAGATTATCGAATGTCCACGTGATGCTATGCAAGGCATCAAAACTTTTATACCTACTAAAAATAAGGTTTCCTATATACAGTCTTTATTGAGAGTGGGGTTTGATACTATCGATTTTGGAAGTTTTGTGTCTCCAAAAGCAATTCCTCAAATGCAGGATACTGCCGAAGTTCTGGCTCAGCTTGATTTGTCGCAAACAACGAGCAAATTGTTGGCGATTATTGCCAATACACAAGGAGCAGCGCTGGCTGCAGCACATGAGCCTATTCAATATTTGGGATTCCCTTTTTCGATATCTGAAAATTTTCAGATGCGAAACACACATAAAACAATCGCTGAATCTTTAATCACGCTAGAAGAAATTCTTGAAATCGCCGATCAGAAAAATAAAGAAGTAGTTACCTATCTTTCTATGGGGTTCGGAAATCCTTACGGTGACCCTTGGAATGTTGAGATAGTGGGTGAATGGACGGAAAAACTGGCAGGAATGGGGGTTAAGATATTGTCACTTTCTGATACCGTTGGAAGTTCTACACCGGAAGTAATCACGTATCTTTTTTCCAATTTAATTCCAAAATACCCCCAAATTGAATTCGGAGCACACCTGCATACCACGCCAAACAGCTGGTTTGAGAAAATAGAGGCAGCTTCGAATGCAGGCTGTACTCGTTTTGATGGGGCTATTCAGGGATTTGGAGGCTGTCCGATGGCAACCGATAAACTTACAGGTAATATGCCTACCGAAAAGCTGATTTCATATTTTACATCCAATAAAAAAGTGACAGGTTTGAACTCTTTAAGTTTTGAGAGCGCCTATAATGAAGCATCAAAATTGTTTGGAAAATTTCATTAGAAAATAACTATATTTACTTATCGGAAACAAATAACAAGTAATTGCAAATTTACATTGTTAGTATATTGTTAGTACTTAGTTAAGTATAAATACCACCATGAGACCAAATTTCATAAAGAGAATTTCTCAGATACTATTTTTATCTGTACTATTTTCATCATGTTCCAGTGATCTGGATTTTGATCAGACTAAAGATTTCAAACTGGAACCTGCTTTTGTAGCGAATCTGGCTTATTTTAATGTTCCGGCAACTTCTTTTGTTGATAACGGTACAGAACAGCAAATAGGATTTGATGTTCAGGAATTTGATGTTTTCAAAGAAAAATACTTCAACGATCATCTCGTTAAAGCCGAATTTAATTTTGAAATGGAGAATACGATCAACAGAGCCTTTACGCTCAATATATTGCTTTTAAGCGGCAGCGATCAAATTCTTCAAACCATAACACTGGCAGTTCCTGCTTACTCAGGAGGTACAAATGTTATAAAATATCCTACCGAAGTATTCGAAAACCAACGATTAGATTTATTGAAACAGACCCGTAAACTTGGCTTTGTAGTGGTTATGGCACCAGGTCCGCCTTTAAACGGAAGCAGTACAGGCAGTTTAAAATTACGCTCAAGTGCAACCGCTTATATGGTAATTCAATGAGAAAATTATACTTAGTTCTGATAGTCGTGTTTCAGCTTTCTTGTTTTGGTCAAAATAAAGAATTACTGTATAATTTTACCGCCATTCCGCAATCTTCCCTTGTGAATCCGGGAGCAGATGTTGCTTATAAATTCTATTTTGGAGTTCCTGTTTTATCCGGAATTTCAGCAAATTTAGGCTCAAGCAGCTTTTCGGCCTATGATTTGTTTGCGAATAACGGGGTAAATTTCAACGATAAAATCCGAAACGTGATTAACAAATCATCGAGTAGAGATAAAACTCAAATTAATCAACAGTTGGAATTGTTTTCAGGTGGTTTCAGAGTGGGAGGAAAAGACAGTCAGTCGTATCTTTCGTTTGGCGCTTATCAGGAATTTGACTTTTTAATGTATGTTCCAAAGGATCCCGCTATATTGGCACTAAACGGAAATAAAGATTACATTGGCAAGTCATTCAATTTATCCGACTTAAATTTAAGAGCCGAAGTACTCTCAGTGTTTCATGTGGGATTTCATAAAAAAGTAAGTGAGAAACTGGTTTTGGGTGGTCGCGCCAAAATCTATTCGAGCGGAGCAAATGCAACATCAACCCGAAATTCAGGATACATTTATACGGGGCAGGCTGCAGGAACTCCTAATTTATATACCCAGACGATTTCGTCTAACTTAGAGATAAAGACTTCTGGTATTGCCGCATTTACAAAAGACGAGTACGACGGTAGTATTCCAAGTGATATCGCACACAATACTTTTTTTAACGGAAGTTTAGGTTTAGGGCTTGATGCGGGTTTTACTTATTATTTTAAAGATAATCTTCAACTTACCGCAAGTATTGTTGATCTGGGTTTTGTGAGACAGTCTAAAGATATCGAAACCTTAACCTATAAAGGAACGTATCACTATGAAGGTGTGAATCCGAATTTTGATAATTCAAATGAACCGAAGAATATCTTTGATGATTTTGATAAAGCCATACCACGTGATACACTTTATAACAAATACACGACACTCAGACCAACAAAATTCTATTCTTCCCTTCAGTATTCCTTTGGCGAATCACGTTCTGATGAAGATTGTAATTGCCATGGTAAAGTCACCCGAAAATATGTCAACGGTGTAGGAGGACAGCTGTTTGCAATGTCTATGCCTGTAGAACCTTTTGTGGCATTAACCGCTTTTTACAGACGCAGTATTTTCGAAAAATTAGATGTAAAAGCCACTTATACAGTTGATTCTTATTCGAGTAAAAATATTGGCTTAGGACTTGCAGGTACACTTGGAAAACTGAATATGTATGTTCTGGTCAATAACCTCTTAGAATTAAAAGATGTTTCAAAAGCCAACAGTATGGCATTTCAGTTCGGTTTTAATTTTATATTTAATGACAATTCGGAAGAATAATGTTTTAAAAAAATCCAAAATCCAAATTCCAAGTTTCAAGTTTCAGGTTCTAGCAATTGGAATTTGGAATTTCAAAACTTGGAATTTATTATACGGTTCATTTGTAAGATTAATTCCTTAACTATAAATTTAAGAATAACTTAGCATCCAAGTTATCAATTTATTCACTATATTTGCACGCAATTCAACTAGAAATTGCACCATGATAGCACACAACTCCAAGATTATCGGCGAAGGTTTAACTTACGACGATGTATTATTAGTACCTAACTACTCGAATGTGCTTCCCCGCGAAGTGAGTATTAAATCAAAGTTTTCACGAAATATAACGCTAAATGTTCCTATAGTATCAGCTGCTATGGATACCGTTACTGAAAGTTCTATGGCGATTGCTATGGCTCAGGAAGGCGGAATTGGTGTTTTACATAAAAACATGACGATCGAGCAACAAGCTGCGAAAGTTAGAAGAGTAAAACGTGCAGAGTCCGGAATGATTATCGATCCGGTAACTTTACCAACAAATTCAACTGTTGCAGATGCTAAAAATGCAATGAAAGAATTCGGAATTGGTGGTATTCCAATCGTTGACGAGAATAAAATACTAAAAGGAATTGTTACCAATCGTGATTTGCGTTTTGAAAAAAACGGAGCAAGACCAATCGCTGAGGTAATGACAAGCACAAACTTAGTGACCGTTGCTGAAGGAACTTCATTAGAGCAGGCCGAAGTAGTTTTACAAGGACATAAAATCGAAAAATTACCGGTGGTAAATGCTAATAATGAATTAGTAGGTTTAATCACTTTTAGAGATATCACAAAACTGACTCAAAAACCAATTGCAAACAAAGATGTTTACGGACGTTTGAGAGTTGCAGCGGCAATTGGAGTAACCGGTGATGCTGTTCAAAGAGCGGAAGCTTTAGTGGCAGCGGGTGTTGATGCAATTATCATCGATACTGCTCACGGACATACCGAAGGTGTAGTCAATGTATTAAAAGAGGTAAAATCAAAATTCCCTCAAATAGATGTAGTAGTTGGAAACATAGCTACTCCGGAAGCGGCTAAATATTTAGTAGAAAGCGGTGCTGACGGTGTAAAAGTGGGTATCGGACCTGGTTCTATCTGTACAACGCGTATCGTTGCCGGTGTTGGTTTTCCTCAATTCTCAGCAGTTCTTGAAGTAGCTGCGGCTATTAAAGGAAGTGGTGTTCCGGTAATTGCCGATGGTGGAATTCGTTACACAGGAGATATTCCTAAGGCGATTGCTGCAGGAGCTGATTGTGTGATGTTAGGTTCATTACTGGCAGGGACAAAAGAATCTCCGGGAGAAACGATCATCTTCGAAGGAAGAAAATTCAAATCGTATCGTGGAATGGGTTCTGTTGAAGCGATGCAAGGCGGATCTAAAGACCGTTACTTTCAGGATGTTGAAGACGACGTTAAAAAATTAGTTCCAGAAGGAATTGTAGGTCGTGTTCCTTATAAAGGAGAATTAAACGAAAGTATGCTTCAGTTCATTGGTGGTCTTCGCGCCGGAATGGGATACTGTGGCTCAAAAGATATTCCAACTTTACAAGAGTCAGGGCGTTTCGTTAGAATTACTTCAAGCGGAATTACAGAAAGTCACCCGCATAACGTAACCATTACAAAAGAAGCTCCAAATTATTCCAGATAATTTTTAGTTTTTTCTATAAAAACAAAAGGCATAAGATTCTGTTTCTTATGCCTTTTTTGATTTTAAGACAAGGCTACTTTTTTACTGTGATTAAATACTCATTGATTATTTTATAGTCCTTGTTTTTGATTACAATTTTATATTTCCCCGGATGTAATATTAAATTTTCCTTTTCATTATTTTCTAAAACCTCAATAACATCAGCGGGGATTCCCTCATTTTCAAATTCGGTAACTCGATAAGCTAAAACTAATGCTGGAAATTCTTTTATTTTTGAATTTGAAATAGTGTAATTTTTTCGATTTCCTGACAAATCCAGCCAGTTTGACCTTTGGTTGTTATACTTAGTAATGGGATGAATGATGGAACAGTCTATCTTCTTGGTATTGTTTATAGGGCCGTTAAAGGTATTGCCATCAGTATCGATCAGTATTGCCGGGTATTCTAAATGGGTCATTTGAATATAGGGCTGGTTTAATTTCAGATCTCCTCTTTCTGAGTATCTAACCTGATCAATAGTAAATGGATTTATGTCTGTAATTTCTGTTAGTCTTCCGGCCATTGCTTTTTCCCAGGATTTAATTGATGGTGTTCCTTCGATAATATGATCGTATCCACAATGAATTAAAAATTTTCCGTCCGGGTTGTTGTTGATCCACTTGGCAATGTTTTGAGCTTGTTTTGTTTCCCGGTCTTTTCCGGTGAGATTTGGGGTGTCGAAATCTTCATAATCAAACACAATAAAGCCTATTTTTAGAGCTTCATGAATCAAATTGCCAAATTGAGGTTCTTTGGTGTAATAGCCGCTTTCTAAGACTGGAAACTTTCTTTTATTGATTAAAGTGTCAGAGAGTGCTTCAAGACCCAGAAATCGAAAACCATTGTCGTAAAGTCCCTGTAATATTGAAGTGGTGAATACCCGGTGCATGGCATTGTTGTGGGCTTCATTTATCAGAATGACTTTTTCCTTTTTTGACCGATTAACGATATATTCTTTCGCATTTTTAGGGTGAAATTGGGTTAGGTATAAACTGTCTTCTTTGGTTAGTATGGGTACAGTAGCGCCGTTTTTATCCCACGTTTCCAGTGCTTTTTTATAGTAACCGCTAATAGAATAGTCAGTTGCTCCGGTTTGGTATTTCCATTTTACACTGTCTTTTTCAATCTTTGAATCGATATCTTTAGAGAATTGATAGATTTCTTTTTTTGTTTGAGAATGTACTGTTGTTAGAACAGAAAAAGATAAAAGTGTTGAAAGAAAAAGTAATTTCATTGATTTACAGAAAAGGATTTTGGAATACTAAAAATAGAGAAATATAATTTTTTACCATCAAAAAAGGCATAAGATTTACTGTCTTATGCCTTTTCTAGTTTTAATAACTCGATTTTTTAGCCAATCCTGCTATTTAAAATGTCTTCCGTTGTGTTGTCAGAGTGCAGTAAGATTTCCATTTTGGTAGTTTCACGCTGTGCTTCTAAAGCATAGCCAAACATTTTTTGTTCATAGTCATCAATGGCATCCTGAAGGGTGATAAATTTTCCGTTGGTTAAGTTTTCGGTTAAATGATAAGCATCAAACAATCCCATATTGACACCTTCACCAGCAAAGGGAGGCATTAAATGAGCTGCATCTCCAACAAGTGTAATGTTGGAGTGTTCTTTCCAGGAATCTTCTAATGAGAAAAAACGTAAAGGCAATCCGGAAAAATCAGTTGCTGCGTTAAAGAATTTTTTATAATCGTCGCTCCAGTTTTTAAAGGTTTCATTCAAAAAAGCTCTTACTGAAGTGAGGTTTTCAAAGTCAATTCCGTTGTTTGAAATCCAATTTTCATCTGCTTTGAAAGAAACTCCAAAATGTACCGAACCGTCACGTAATGTGTGAGTGTAGAACATTTTGTGTTCTCCCATAGCCATTACATTTCCATCACCATATTTAGGTTTGAATTCCGGATAATCACGATCCGGATCGCCAATTTCTCCCTGAATAATATACGTTCCTGAAAGCTGAGGTTCCAGATCGGTTACAAATTTTCGGGCATTCGATCTTCCGCCGTTGGCTACAATTACAAAATCAGCGGTTGCGGTGGTACCATTCTTGAATTCTAAATGATATTGCACTCCGGCTTTTTTTATATGGATTAAATGACTGTCCCAAACTACTGTATTTTCGTTTAGATTCTCCAGCATGATTTTTCGTAAATCGTTGCGGTCGATTTCAGGTCGTGCATAGGCGTTTTCTTCAGTAGGCATTTCAGTCGAAGTAATGTTACCGTGCATGTCGGCCATTTTTTCGCCGGTTGGACGTGCATATTTATAGAATTCGGCCATTAAATCCGCTTTTTCAATTGCTTTCTGACCAGAATCTAAATGAATATCAAGTGTTCCGCCTGAAGTTCTGGCCTGAGCGTTCAAATCTCTTTCGTATACCGTTACGTCGGCACCATTAATTTGTAAAATTCTTGCTGTTGTTAAGCCAACAGGTCCGCCACCAATAATGGCGATCTTTTTGTTTTTTATAAGGGAATGGTTCATGTCTTGTTTTTAATTAGGTAGCAAATATATAAATAATAAATGAACGTTTATTCATTTAAATGTTAAATAGTTTCAAAGACGCAAAGGTTCAAAGGTACAAAGGCTCAGTGGGGGCGTAAATTTCATAAAAAAATCAGTCAGAACCTTTTAAGAAGTGGTTTTGACTGATTTTAATGATGTTGCTTTTTATAAAATAGAATCAGGGCGTAGGAGTTTGTCCGGCTTCTCTAAGTTTTTGGTTTTCCAGTATTTCTTTTAAAAAAGGCCGGATTTGCGTTTCTATCTCTGATTCGGAGAGATCAAGTGCTTTCGGATTTTTTACTAATGCATACCAGGGTTTTGGTGTATCAAAAGGGTAGCTTCCAAAAACAATCACTGGAGTTCCTTTTATTTCTATATTTTCTCTGTCTTTTAAGATCCATTCATCGGCCCATTTGTAAAGATCTTTGGCGTCGTTTTCCTGTAATCTCAAACAGGAATGTGATGCCGGATATCCGGGTAAATCGTACTGGTGAAATCCAACACCCAGTTTATTTTCGATATTAAAATTCCATTTTAAGTCCCATTCGTCATTGAAGGTACTGGTTGTTTTTTCGGCCTTCCAGTTGGTAAAGAATAATCCGGTTGGAGTAGGATCTTTTTTTCTTCCCATATTAGTTGGGCCTGTATAGATTAGTTCTCCATTTTCATAAGCGGCAAATGCCTGAGAAGGATAAGAAAAAAGAATTACTTTTGAAACCTCTTCTAAGGCGGCAACGTGCAAAGGAAACGGAAGATAATAGACCAGGTCACCTGTAAAATCAGCCGGAATAATAACCGAGTCCATTTTGACAAAATTCTTTTGATCTGTTCGGTTTAGAGCGTAGGCAATATGAAGCTTGCTGCTATCGGAGGCATTGGTTTTAAGCCATTCTTTGGTGTTTTCAAAATGATAGGAGACCGACTTTGGTTTTTTATACTCGATCGTTTTTTTGACTTTGCTCTTAGATTCACTAGTTTCGTTCTTTTTACAAGAAGTTGCTAAGGTTAGAATAACCAACAATAAAATACTTGAAGTGTAAGGTAACTTTCTCATAATTGCATTTTTAGAGTAGTAAAGTTATTTTATTAATCCTCTAATTGATTATACAATTCTTAGAATAGTTTATTTGATTTTCATTTTACATCTGATCAATTAATTTCAAAGTATATTCCAACGGTGTATCCTTATTTTGTACAAAATCGTCAATTGTTTGTTTGACTTCATGATCGGGAATTACGCCCCTGCCAAAAAGCTGATTGGGTTTCTTAGGGGCATCCTGTTCTAAGTTGACAATCGAAAATTGCGTTTTTATTTTTGTATTTGGGAGTTCATATTCCACAGGTGTATGTCCGTTATGGCCATAGTAACCGCCCATTGTCTCTTCTCCAATAATTATGGCATTGGTATGGCCTGTAACTAAAGCAGCAAAGAGTGATCCTGCAGATGCTATTCTGGGGCTTATTAATAGATAGATCTGCCCTTGGAAATTATTTTTGTCAGGCTGTAACAAACGATTGAATTTGGAATCTTGAAGATATACTTTGCCTTTCAATTCCGGGTATTCTTCTTTGAGTTCGGCTTCAAATTCACTTAGTTCCTCCAGTTGTTTTTTGGGTTCTGTTTCTTCGTAAACGAAATACTGGGGGTAGGGAACTTTTTGAAAATTAATAAATGCCGATGTGTTTTCCCGATACGGTTTTTGTGTCAGATAAGAAAAAGCGACAAGATCGTTGGGGTCACTTCCACCGCCATTACTACGAACATCTACAATTAAATTTTTGATTTCAGGATGCAGTGTGAGAAGCTGAAAGCAGCTGTCCAGATATTTTTTATAGACTAAATGCTCTTTGTCCTCTGCGTTCATGCCAATTGCAAAAGTTGGTATAGAAAGCAGTGCTGTATTTGGTGTACTTATCTTAAAAGTATATTTGGTTTTAATTTTTCCATAATACAGACTGTCTACAGGCAGAGAATGTCGGTTTTTAAAATTATCCTTTCTGGTTTCGTTTGAAACAGCAAGAACTTTTTTGGATTGTTTTTGAGTCTGATCAGGAAGTGAATATTCGACCAAAAAATGCTCTTTTGGGCCATATTCCAGTTCGAAATACCTTCCGAATGAAGCGCTGATTCCGATTGATTTTCCAGAAAGATTATAGCCGTCTGTCGTGTAATATTTATAGAAACGAGAGATTATTTTCTCGATTTTAATGCCGTTGATTTTATGGATTTGAGATCCAATCGGAATTTCGGAATTCTTAAAATTGATAATTATTTTATTACCAAGTAGTTTTACAGGATACGGAAAGAAAACTTTTCCTGATGTATATTTTTTTAGAAATTCATCAGGAAGAGTAGTGTTATTGTGCACACTGCCTTCGAAGTCAGTGATTTTTAGGATTATTTTGTAGAAATCCAGTAACGATTTAGGTTTTTTTAATTCTGAAAATGCCCACGAATAAATACTGTCGATCAGCTTTTTGGTTCGGTATTTATAAACCCCTGAATTGGCTTTTTCTCTAATTTCCTTAAAAGTCGATAAATCCTGTTTTAGTTTTGCGGCAGGCCATTTTTCATTTTGGGAAAAGAGCAGACAAGGAAAAAACAGAAAAAGGAATGTTTTAAAATGGAGCATCTAACAGATTTTAGTTTTATCTAAAATACTCAAAAAAATCTTAAATCAAACCTTTTATTTTGGCATGCTGCAACAATAAAATCGTTTTTGCATCTGTGATTTCGCCGGATTCAATCATGGCATAAGCTTCGTCAAAAGTATATTCCAGAACCTCTATGTTTTCTTGTTCAGCGTCTAGTCCGCCGCCATCGTTTACTTTCATGGTCTCGTCATATTCTCCCACAAAAAGGTATAAAATTTCGGTTACTGATCCCGGTGACATATAGGTTTCGATAACTTTTTCTACTTTTTGCAGACGATATCCGGTTTCTTCTTCAGTTTCGCGAATAATAGCCTGCTCCGGATGATCCTGATCTAAAAGTCCTGCGCAAACTTCAATCAGCATTCCGCTTTTATTGCCGTTTAGATAGGTAGGTAAACGAAATTGACGCGTCAGGATAACGGTTTTCTTTGAGGTGTTGTACAATAAAATGGCAGCTCCATTTCCGCGGTCATACACTTCACGAATATGAGATTCTATTTTACCGTCTTTCATTTCGTAATCAAAAGTTACTTTGTTCAGCAGGTACCAATTGTCTGATAATAATTGGGTTTCGGTAACTTTAATTTTTGGATTTTTCATCATTAGAAATGTTTGGTATAAAAAAAAACGCTCTGATAGTCAGAGCGTTTAGAGGTGTTATTTTGTTATTGTTTGCTTTCTGTCTGGTCCAACCGATACAATTTTGATCGGCACTCCAACTTCTGCTTCAATAAACTCAATATATTCTTTTAGCTCAACCGGTAATTGATCGTAAGTCGTCATTCCTGTTAAATCAGCTTGCCATCCTTTAAACTCTTTATAAACAGGAGTTACGTTTTCAGGCTCGATGTTGTAAGGGAAGTGAGAGATGTTTTCACCTTTATAATTGTATGCAGTACAAACTTTTAAAGTTTCAAATCCGGAAAGTACGTCACCTTTCATCATCATTAACTGAGTAACTCCATTTACCTGAACGGCATATTTTAAAGCTACTAAATCCAACCATCCGCAACGTCTTTGTCTTCCTGTAACGGATCCAAATTCATTACCCACTTTTGCCATTGTTGCACCTACTTCGTCAAAAAGTTCAGTAGGGAACGGGCCACTACCTACACGTGTAACATAAGCTTTGAAAATTCCGTATACTTCTTTGATTTTGTTCGGAGCAATTCCTAAACCGGTACAAGCTCCGGCAGCTGTAGTGTTTGAAGAAGTTACAAACGGATAAGTTCCGAAATCAACATCTAATAAAGAACCCTGAGCTCCTTCACATAAGATTGATTTACCTGCTTTTTGAGCCTGGTACATGTATTCTTCACTATCAATAAAATCTAATTTTTTTAATTCTTCAATAGCTTCAAAAAACTCTTTTTCAAGTTCAGCCAGATTGTATTGAATCGCTACATCATAAAAAGCAATCATAGCCTCATGTTTGTCGGCTAAAGCTCTGTAACGCTCTTTAAAGTCTTCTAATTCGATGTCTCCCACACGCAATCCGTTTCTTCCGGTTTTGTCCATGTAAGTTGGTCCAATTCCTTTAAGAGTAGATCCGATTTTGGCTTTTCCTTTAGATGCTTCAGAAGCAGCATCCAATAAACGGTGCGTTGGTAAAATTAAGTGTGCTTTTCTTGAAATGATCAGTTTGCTTTTGATATCAAGGTTAAATTTCTCTAAACCTTCGATTTCTTTTTGAAAAACCACCGGGTCTATTACAACACCATTACCAATGATGTTTACTGATTTTTTATGAAAAATTCCGGAAGGAATGGTTCTAAGTACGTGTTTAATTCCGTCAAATTCTAATGTATGTCCTGCGTTTGGTCCTCCTTGAAAACGTGCAATAATATCATAATTTGAGGTAAGTACATCTACAATTTTTCCTTTACCTTCATCTCCCCATTGTAATCCTAGTAATAAATCTACGGTCATTCTCTTTTAATTTGCGTTGAGGCAATCCGTATTGCCCCACTGATTAATGTAGTTAATTTTCTTTTTTATATTTTCTGAATAAGACCTTTCGGAATTATTGTTTTTGCTTTTTGTTTCCGTAGAAATACAACGAATGATTTGTAATTTCAATATCAAATATTTCTTCGATTGTTTTTTTGATGGTCTGAATTCTTGGATCGCAAAATTCAATTACCTCACCAGAATCCGTCATGATAATGTGATCATGCTGTTTATCAAAATATGATTTTTCGTAGTAAGCCTGATTTTGTCCAAATTGATGTTTTCTAACCAAAGCGCAGTCTAACAAAAGCTCAATCGTGTTGTACAATGTAGCTCTACTCACACGATAGTTCTTGTTTTTCATTTTGATGTATAGGTTTTCTATGTCAAAATGTTCTTCGCTATCGTAAATTTCCTGAAGTATAGCATAACGCTCAGGAGTTTTGCGATGCCCTTTTTGCTCAAGATACAGTGTAAAAACATTTTTTACAATTTCTTGATTTCTAGTGTTGTCAGTTGAAATGAGTGTCATATCCGGCAAAGATAATTTTTTATTTTTAATGAATAAAAGTTTCGGGTTTAAAGTTTAGTTATAAAACCCTTATAGATAGGTTAAAAAAGTTATGCGTGGTGAGTTTCAAGTTTCAAGTTTCAGGTTTCAGGTTTCAGGTTTCAAGTTTAGGAGTTTAATATCCAGAACTCATAACCTGAAAGCTGGAACAATAATCCATTCCTAAGTTCTGTACTCTCTTGTTACTTTATCAACTCCGTCGATTTTTTTAATGGCATTGATCATTTTCTTCAAAATGGTGTTGTTTTGAACGATGACAGCAATTTGTCCGTGAAAAATTCCGGCATCAGTGCTTAACGAAATGCTCTGGATATTTACACTCATGTTGTTTGAAATGACTCTGGTCAATTGATTGGTAAGTCCTAAAACGTCCATTCCTGTTATGTTGATGATGGCTTTGAATTCTTCCTGAGAAGAGTCAATCCATTTGGCACTCATGATACGGTAAGCATAATTAGACTGCATGCCAATCGCATTCGGACAGTCTTTTTTGTGAACTTTGATTCCTTCATTGATGGTTACAAATCCAAAAACATCATCTCCCGGAATCGGGTTACAGCATGGGGAGAGTTTATAATCGAGTTTGTCGTGTTCCGTTCCAAAAACCAGCATATCGTAGTTACTGCTGATGATGGGTTTGTGGATGTCTTCTGAAGCGGTGTTATCCTTGTTTCGCTTAATTTTATTTTTGAAGAAATTGATAAACGTATTGCTTTTTTGCGCCGCATAATCTTTTAATTGTTGATTTTCGATCGCACCAATACCCACTCTGTAAAATAAATCTAAACTGGTTTTAAGTTTGAAAAAGTTAACCAATTCATTGATAACTTGTTCGTTAATGGTGATTTTAAGATGTTTTAATTTTCGGGTAAGGAGTTCTTTTCCTTCTTCGGCGATTTTTTTGGTGTTCTCGTTCAGAACATTTTTAATTTTGGTTTTCGCGCGCGAAGTTGTCACGTATTCCAACCAGTTTACAGTTGGTTTTTGATTGGCAGAGGTTATAACTTCAACCTGATCGCCACTTTTTAATTCGTGATTCAAAGGCACTAATCGTCCATTGACGCGTGTTCCTCGGGTTTTAATTCCAATTTCAGAGTGTATGCTGAAAGCAAAATCAAGTGATGTGGCTCCTTTTGGAAGTGATTTGATTTCTCCTTTTGGTGTAAAGACAAAGATTTCTTTGGAATACAAATTCATTTTGAAATCTTCAACAAAATCTACGGCATTGGTTTCCTGATTCTCCAGTGCTTCACGAAGTAAATTCAGCCATACGTCCAGACCGCTTTCTTCAGTCGCACCGTTTTTGTATTTGTAATGTGCGGCGTATCCTTTTTCGGCAATTTCATCCATACGTTCGCTTCGAACCTGAACTTCAACCCAACGGCCTTTTGGTCCCATAACCGTAATGTGCAGGGCTTCGTAACCGGTTGATTTTGGAGAGGAAATCCAGTCACGCAAACGACTTGGGCTCGGTCTGTAATGATCTGTAACGATGGAATAGATTTTCCAGGCTACGAATTTTTCATCATGCTGATCTGATTTGTACACAATTCTTAAGGCGAATTTATCGTACACTTCGTCAAAACTTACATTTTGAGCACGCATTTTTCGACGAATCGAATAAATAGATTTTGGACGTCCTTTAATGACATAGTCGACACCTTCACTGTCTAAAGATTTCTTTAAAACATCTGAAATGTCTTTGATATAAGCATCCTGTTCTTCTTTTGTCTCTCTGATTTTGCTTACAATGTCGTTGTAAACATTTGGTTCTGTATATTTCAGACCTAAATCTTCCAGTTTGGTTTTGATATTGTACAATCCCAAACGGTGGGCAAGAGGGGCATAAATATAAAGTGTTTCTGAGGCGATTTTAGTTTGTTTGTATTCCGCCATCGAATCCATGGTTTGCATATTGTGCAAACGATCGGCCAGTTTGATCAGAATAACACGAACGTCATCGTTCAGTGTCAGAATCATTTTTCGGAAATTTTCGGCCTGCATGGAGGCATTCAGATCTCTCTGAACCAATGATATTTTGGTTAAGCCTTCTACTAATTGTGCAACTTTCGGATTGAACAAACGTTCAATATCTTCCACAGTCAAAGGAGTATCTTCAACAACATCATGTAAAAGGGCCGCAGCGATAGAGGTCGCTCCCAAACCAATTTCGGAGGCAACGATTTTCGCAACTGCAATAGGATGAAAGATATACGCTTCTCCGGATTTACGTCTTTGTTCTTTATGCGCATCAACTGCAACATCAAATGCTTTACGGATAAGTTTTTTGTCGGTTGGACTTAAAGTCTGGTAACTGATTCGAAGTAACTCTTTATACTCTTGTGCAATTGCTTTATTTTCTTTTTCAATATCTATTTCTATCATAACGGCATAGTTCAAGTACTAAAAATAAGAATAAGTTTGAATATACGCAAGGGAATGGAGGGTTGATTTTAGAATGAAATTATTTTGTTTCACGTTTCAGGTTTCATGTTTTAGAGAACTGTTTTTATATTTTGTTTTCGACTTGAAACCTGAAACCTGAAACTTGAAACCTGAAATTATTCTTTCGAAAAATCCAAATCCTGAAAATCATAACTAAAGTCAGTTAATTCAGAAATTGGAAGCATTTTTAAGTTAAGGACTTTACCACTTTCGTCGTATTTGAAAAGCAGATGTGCATCGGCATGAAAGAATGCATTGTTCCATTTCACGACGTAATTTCCGTCTTTATAGAAAAATACCTCACCGGCCAGTTGCGGAGAGCGTTTGGAAGCAAAATATATTTTTCCTTTTTTCTCGGTAATGGTAATTTCGCCAAACCAGTTGTCTTTGTAAGTTCCGGTAATTTTAGAAAAGTCAGTTTTTAGTTTGTCTTTTTTGTTTTTGGCAACGGTTGCCCAAACTTCATCGGTTACTTTATCGGCCGATGCTTCGCTGTCTTTCATTCGGCTGCTGTACATCGTCACATAGTCATCTGATTTAATACCGAGGTAACTGTCTTTTATCGTATTGGTAATGGCACTAAAAGCTGCTCCCGATTGCTGATTGGTTAAAACAATTATTCCTAATCCTAATTCCGGAATCAAAGTGGTTTGAGTTACATTTCCTTCCAGTCCTCCAGTATGTGAAACCTGTTTGTATCCTTTTACATCACTCAGGAACCAGCCTAAACCATAACCGGAGAAATGAGTGTTATACGGCGGTCTTGTTTTGGTTGGAATGATGGTTTGCAATTGCCACATCTCATTGTGTTCTTTTTCTGAAAACAGTGGTTTGTTATCGCCATATTTTCCGTTGTTAAGTTGTAGTATGGCCCATTTGCTCAGATCATTTACACTGGAATAAATTCCGGCTGCTCCGTCAAAAAGTTGGTTTTCATAACGTTTTATGGTTTTGAGTTTTCCGTCAACCGGAACATGAGGTGTGATAACGTTTGTGGTGTCTTTTAAACGTTTCACTGAAGCTACACTATTGCTCATTTCCAAAGGTCTCATGATGCGTTCTTCTACGAATTCGGCCCAGGTTTTACCGCTTACTACATGTACAATTTCGCCTGCTACGATATAGAGCAGGTTGTCATAATCGTATTTGGTTCTAAAATCAGAAACAGGTTTTAAATACCTTAGATTATGAATAATATCCTGCGCTTTAAAATCGCTTCCATCGGGCCAGATCATCAAATCTCCGGCTCCAAGTCCAAGTCCGCTTCTATGGGTTAACAGGTCACGAATCGTGAATTCACGGGTTACATAATCGTCGTACATTTTAAAATCAGGAAGGTATTTTATTACTCTGTCATCCCATTTTATTTTACCTTCGTCAACCAGCATTGCCAGTGCTCCTGAGGTAAAAGCTTTACTGTTGGAAGCAATCCCGAACAGCGTATTGGCATCCACTTTTTGCTGTGTTGCAATTGATTTTACACCATAACCTTTTGCCAAAACTACTTTTCCGTCTTTTACAATGGCAACGGCAATTCCGGGCACATCAAATGCTTTTAGGGTGCGGTTGACCAGATCATCTACTTCCGGATTGGTTATTTGTGCTGAAAGAGTAAAGCTAAATAAGAAGGCTAAAAGTGATAATTTGTAGTTCATGACGGTATGTTTTGGTTTAGTTAAATCCGCGTTGTCGTTTGGCTTCGAAAATTAAAATTGCGGCAGCCACCGAGACATTCATGCTGTCGATTTCGCCCTGCATGGGAATGATGATATTCTGAGTAGCAGCATCTCGCCAGTCCTGCGTTAAGCCGGTAGCCTCTGTACCCACAACCAATGCGGTGGGAGTGGTGAAATCCTGTGTGTGATACGAAGTTGAATTTTGAAGCGTAGCACAGTAAAAATCAATCTTTTTTTCTTTTAAAAAGGCTATGATTTCAGCCGTCGTTCCTGTCGCAATCTGATTGGTAAACAAACAGCCAACACTGGAGCGCACAATATTCGGATTGTATAAATCGCTTTTTGGATTGGCAATTAATACGGCATCAAGATTTGCGGCATCAGCAGTACGTAAAAGGGCGCCAATGTTTCCCGGTTTTTCCGGTGCTTCGGCCACTATAATCAATGGATTATCAGATAGTTTTAGATCCGATAAAAGCATCGATTTGGTTTTGGCTATGGCCAGAACGCCTTCAGTAGTATCGCGATAAGCTAGTTTTTGATAAACTTCTTTATTGATTTCAATGAGTTGAACCGGACTGTTTACTAATTTATGAATCTGATTTTCAGTAACCAATTCAGGTAAAAATAAAACGGTTTCTATTTCGTAGCCTCCTTTTATTGCGAGTGAAATTTCACGTAAGCCTTCAATCAAAAATGTTCCGGTTTGTTTGCGGGCTTTGGCCTTTTCCTGCAGTAAAACAAGTGATTTTATAAACGGATTTTGCACTGAAGTAATTTGTTTCATTTTTTTTAAAGGGACTAAGGTTCTATGGGGCTAAGGTACTGAGATTTTTTTAAAAAGTTGGAAAGTTGGAAAGTTGCAGAGATACAAAGGTTCAAAGTTGCAGAGGTTCAGAGGGGGAAATAAAGAAAAAATGCCACAAATTTCAGGAATTTCATCAGGAGTAAGTAAAAATACTTATTCGTGTAAATTCGTGAAATTCGTGGCAAAAAAAATCTTCTTATTTCTGAAGTACTTCTGAAATTTCGTTTGCTACCGGATGTGGAGCGGTGAAAGTGTATCCCATGATTTTTGCAATGGTTTGCGCTATTTGTTTTTGATACAGTTGAGAATCTGTTTTGATTTCTCCTTTTGAGGCAATTTCTGGTCCCATTGCAGCGAACCAAATTTGTGAGGCACCTTCAACATCGGCACCATGATCTGTCCATTGTGCTTTTGTTTTATCTCCGCGACCGTGATCTACGGTGATTACGAGGGTAGTTTTATTTTTGTATTGGGGATCGTTTTGTACAAAGTTCCAGATTTCTTTAATCCATTTGTCGACCTGGTTTGCAGCATCAAGATACGATCTGTAATGCCCGGCATGTGCCCATTCATCAGTTTCTCCGTAGGCGATGTAGAGTACTTTTGGCTTTTTGGTTTTAAGTTCGTTTAAAGCCTGATAGTGTGTAAAAACATCTAAACATTCATCCTGATGAAAAGGTTTAAACGAATTGTTGCGCATTTCATTCAATAACTTTTGAGTTTCTGTAGGTTTGTCTCCTCCCACATTATCGAAGGCAGAAATTACCGGAAAACCGCTTCTTTTTTCGTTTAAAATTCGATCAAAAGCATCCCAGGCGCCAAAAGCGGCAACTTTTCCTTTTAGTTTAGATTGCTGGTTTAAAAACTCCAGAACATTTACATTTGGATTGTTTTTGTAATGATTGGAGTTGATGGCAACATCAACATTTCCGGTCATAATTTCGCTGTATCCGGGATAACTGAACCAGTACGGATTAGAAACATCAACTTTGCTTCCTACCTCGCGATTGCCATAAATTTGTCCTTTCGAAGCAATTTCTGACCATAAAAAAGGCATGATTTTTTTTCGGCTTTCTTTGGAGTCAGCACTTGCATAATTCTTGTAAATATAGGTACTGTCTCCCTGATTGAATTTTTTATCATTGGCAATTGCAGGGTCCATTCCTTTAAACACTTCCTGCCATCTAAAGCCGTCTGTGGTGATGATGATAATGTTCTCCGTTTTTTGTGCATGAGACATAAAGCTTGTCAGAACAAATACAAGTACAAGTAGTTTTTTCATTTTCTTAAAAATTACAAAGGTTCAAAAGAACAAAGGTTCAACGATTTTTTAACTAATCTTAATTTTTATAAAGAACTTGATGTTTTAATAATATTTGCAAAAAACAATTGTGTTCATTTTACTTCTCACAAATTATTTTTCACTTCTACAAAATCCCTCTGGCTTTTATTTCCAGATATTTATTGATAGCATCCAAAGTCAGATTTTCGGGCTGTGTTAAAACAGAGTGTATGCCATATTTTTTGAGTTCGTTAGCAATTAAACGCTTTTCGAACATGAATTTTTCAGCGATTACTTTGTCGTAGATTTCCTGAATGGTGTCTGTTTTTTTGTTGATGATTGCATTTAGTTCGGTATTACTGAAAAAGACAACCACCAGTAAATGGTTTTTTGCAATTCCTTTTAAATAAGGCAACTGTCGGTTTAAACCGTCCATTGTTTCAAAGTTAGTGTATAAAAGGATCAAACTTCTTTGATTGATGTTTTTTTTGATGTCCACATACAAACGGCTGTAATCGCTTTCAAAAAAGTCGGTTTTGATATTGTATAAGGTTTCCAAAATTTTTTGCATCTGAGAAGCCCTTTTTTCGGCAAAAACACGGTTTTCTACTTTTTTAGAGAATGAAAAAATCCCTGCTTTGTCCTGCTTTTTCAGAATCACATTTGATAAAACTAAGGCCGAATTGATAGCATAATCCAGCAAACTTAAGCCGTCAAAAGGCATTTGCATGGAGCGGCCTTTATCGATTGCCATGTAAACGGACTGGGATTTTTCGTCCTGAAACTGATTGACCATTAAAGCATTTTTCTTGGCCGTGGCTTTCCAGTTTAAAGTTCGAAGATCATCACCCTGAACATATTCTTTAATTTGCTCAAATTCCATCGTATGGCCAATCCTACGGATTTTTTTGATTCCGTATTGGTACAGATTATTCGAAAAAGCCAATAAATCATATTTTCGCAGCTGAATATAAGACGGATAAGTGGGAACCATTTTGTCTTTATCGAACGAAAATCTTCTGGAAATTAGTCTTAGCGGTGACGAAACATAAACGTTTAGATAGCCAAAGTAATATTCTCCTCGTTCTGTAGGACGTAATTCATAGCCAATTTCTTTTTGCTCAGAGGCTTTAACGGTTTTTACAATTTTGAAATCACGCACCTGAAACTGAAACGGAATTTCGTCGATGATCTTAACTGAAATTTTAAAGGTATAATGGTTTTTAACGGTGATGGTTATGGGATTCAAATCTCCGTTTGAAAGTTTTTCCGGTGTCGTTCTTTCCGCTTCAATGCCTGTTTTACTAAGATAGAGCAGGAGTACGTCAAGCCCTAAGAAACTAAATAAAATTAAAACCACAAACCAAACCGCATGATACAAATTTGGGAAAATAAAAGCACAGACAAACAATCCAATTATGCCCAGAAGCACATAGAAGAAAAAGTTATTAAGGTAAAGGCTTTTTATAAATTTCAATTTTAATAAAATTAGGGTTAAAGGTTTTTTACTATATTTTAGTAAAGCTTTTATAATCAAAACCGTCTAAGGCGGCTATTTTCCAGATTCCATTTTCTTTAACTGCTGTTACTTTATATTTAGGACTATCTTTCCATTCTGTCCATGTCCAGTAAAATGTCGCTTTGTTATTTTGGATTTTTAAGTCGTTTACTTTTAATGTTTTCCAATAAGATTCCGGATTATCCTGACAGTCACACCATGGGTTGCTATCGTTACCGTATGGAGGTAATTCTCCAACCCAATATTCGATTTTACTGCTTTTAAGATCCTCCCCAATTTTCAGCGCAATTTTGTTATAATTGTCGATAAATTGCTGCGCAAAAAAATTAGAGTTTTTAAGTTCGCTTATTATTTTATGATGTGTTTTTGTATTTAACGCCACATATTTATCTCCCTTTTTATTTTCGATTACATCAAAGTCGCCTTGTGTTTTTTTGGTTTCGATCCATTCATAGGCTTTTTTTATTAAGGTTTCAATTTGCTGTTTGTCTGTTAAAAAATAAATTGATGTATTGGCAGTATCCGCTTGTTTAATATTCAAAGGTTTAAAACTTACCAATATGATACCCAGAAGAAACAAAAAGAAAATTTTAGAATATTTCATTTAAAAAAGGTTTGTTATTAAGCATAGTACCGAAAACTGCCACTGAGACTGAAAACTGAGACCAATAACTATCTTGGAATTTCAACAGTCTCAATAATTTGTCTGATGATTTCTGAACTTGTGATGCCTTCCATTTCGCGCTCAGGGGCTACAATTACACGATGCTGTAAAACCGGAATCGCAGCTTCTTTTATGTCTTCAGGAGTAACAAAATCACGTCCGCGGATGGCAGCAAAACCTTTGGCAGCATTCAAAATAGCGATTGAAGCACGAGGAGAGGCTCCCAGATATAAGAACGCATTTTCACGGGTATTGACTACAATTCGTGCAATGTATTCCAACAGATTTTGCTCGACTCTGATTTGTTTTACCAAAGCCTGGTATTCTTTTATTTCCGCAGCAGAAAGTATCGTTTTAACAGCTTCTAATTTTCCGTGATTTTGTAGCAAATGCTCTCTTTGAATAATTAAAATTTCTTCGTCGAGTTTCGGATAATCGATGGTGATTTTGAATAAAAAACGATCCAATTGTGCCTCCGGCAAACGGTAAGTTCCTTCCTGCTCGATCGGGTTTTGAGTGGCAATTACCAGAAATGGAGTTTCAAGCTGATAGGCCGATCCGTCAATGGTAATCTGACGTTCTTCCATTACTTCAAAAAGTGCGGCCTGTGTTTTGGCAGGGGCACGATTTATTTCGTCGATTAAGATTAAATTGGAGAAAATTGGACCTTGTTTGAATTCAAATTCAGAGGTTTTTAAATTAAAAATCGAAGTTCCTAAGATATCCGATGGCATTAAATCCGGTGTGAATTGTATACGGCTAAAGCCAATGTTTAGGGTTTTAGACAATAGTTTGGCCGTAATGGTTTTGGCAACTCCCGGAACACCTTCCAGTAAAACATGTCCGTTTGATAAAATAGCCACCAAAAGCTGATCGACCATTTTGTGTTGTCCGACAATTACAGTTTCGAGTTCTTTTTTAATCGCGCTAACGTGATCTAAAAGAGGTGTTAAGTTTATTCTGGTTTCAAAATTCACATTTTCATTTGTGATTTGAGATGTTGTATTGATATCGTCCATGATGGTCAGTTTTTCTTTTATAGTATGGTAGCTTTTTTTATCTAATGTAAAATCTTTTCTATGGCATTATTAATTCGGATCAGATCTTCTTCAAGACTGCCGTGGTAACTCTTTCGATGTTCGTTAATCAAAAATACGAGTTCCTGAATATCCGTTACATTTTTACCTGTTTTATGATGCAATTTTTGAATAAAATGATCGTCCAGTTTTGTGGTATCGATTAAATATTCATTCCTGATTTTTTCTAAAAAGTAAATGATCTTTTTATCAATAATATTAGTGTGATCGCCTTCCTGATAATATAAATTTCCGATAGTCTTTGTAAAATCAACGGTTAAATTGGGCAAAGGCTTTAATATGGGAACAATTCGCTGTTTACGCTTGGCATTAAAAATAATAAAAATCAACATACCAAACAGAAAGAAATACCAGGCCCATTTTAAACCGGGCTGACTTAAAATGTATCGTAGAGGCGATTCGGAAATGCGTTCGCTGTTTTGCCCTTTCGTGTACCAAAAAATATCTCCCTCAGGCAAACAGGATAAGACATTCTCTGCGTACTGATAATGGTTTGCTTTCAGTAAGTTGTAGTTTGTAAAAGCGACAGGCTGTGTGTGCAGGTAAAAATGCCCTTGATAATACGGTATTTTTATAAAATTGACGTGCTTTTTTGCTTTTTTGACCGAAGAAAGCTGATAACCCAGAACGGTGGTCTTTGCGGTATCAATTTTAGAAAAATAATCTTCTAATGTCTGTACAAACTTATATTTTTTGTCCTTCAATTGGGAGTTCGCCAGCCAAACAGTGGTGTTGCCAGAATTGAGATAATCCGCATTTACTTCAATTTTTAAACTGTCTAACAGATATTGAGGAAAGTCTTTCATGCTCAAAAAAGCATTGTTTCCACGCGATACAAAGTAAAGAAGTTCGTTTACAGATTCTTCATCAATGGTATTGGATTCAGAGATGTTTAAAAAAGTTCCTTTTATTTTGTAATTTTCTACCAGACTGTCATTGTCATATTTTGAAGTCAAATACTCATAAGGAGTTAGGTCTGAAATTCGTTCTACGCTATGATTCTTAAAAAAATCATTGATTTCGTTGTTAAAAACATAGAGCCCAAAAGGAATTTTGTCATTAACAGAATAGGTCGGTGTCCAGTCAATAGGTTTCGGCTGTTCGCGATCTGCTATCAGAATTAAGGTCAGAATAAGAACCAGTACAGCAATATAAATTTTAAGTGTTTTACTCATTGCTAAAGGTTTTTAAGGCATTCTTAAATCGGTTTTCGGCATTTCTGAAAGTGATTTCATCAATCTCAAACTCCCCGTACCAGATGTAGTTGTACAGATAAGACAAATAAGTAAACTCTTCCTTGTGTGCAGGCTTTTGAAGTTCGTATAAATAATCAGAATTGGTTTTTTCGATGTCCCATTCGATGTAATTATTTTGTGCCATAACCTTTAGAAGCCACAGATAGTAATATCTAACGGCAGCTCTTCTTTCTCCGGACTGGATACTTTCTTTGATCAGTTTATCGAAATCCAAAAGGTGAATGTTCTTTTCGATTTCTGAATAGATAATATTTTTTTTCTTAGCGTTTTTTCCAAAAATCCACTGTCCCTCTTTATTAATGATCGCTTTTACGATCAAATAAATAACAAAAATGATGATGAGAACGGCGAGTACTTTTATTAAAACCGAAACAAAATTAATAGAGCTTTCCGGAGTTTCAAAATCGAACCAATCGCTAAAAACACTGGCCAGCCATTCCTTAAAACGCTGCCATAAACCTTTTTCAGGAGCTTTAAATTCATAAACAAAGCTGGAACCGCTATACTTTTTTTTGAAATTTTTAGAGAAAGTCTTAATTTCTATGGTGTCAGAATCTATTCGAATGTCTTTTTCAGTGTATTTTACAGCTGTTATTTTGGGAGGTTTGGCTGTAGCCAAAGTATCCTGTGCCTGAACTATGCCAGAGAAAATAAAAAAAGATAAAAGGAATAGGAAGATTTTATTCATTATCGGTTCCGATTAAATCA
This sequence comes from Flavobacterium sp. WG21, assembly GCF_000335775.1. Taxonomy (NCBI): domain Bacteria; kingdom Pseudomonadati; phylum Bacteroidota; class Flavobacteriia; order Flavobacteriales; family Flavobacteriaceae; genus Flavobacterium; species Flavobacterium sp. WG21. Next base: position 49,464 of record NZ_AMYW01000004.1, on the reverse strand, counting down.
ATGTCGCGATTTGAAATTTTATCTTTTGCTCCCAGACTGTAGTACATAATTCCCTGATTGACCATAATCATGTTGTTGAAAATATTACTCAGGGTAAAGATGAGGATGAAAATCAGAGTCAAAAATAAAAGGAAGAGTGGAGAATCGCCTATCGCTTCTGCATTATAATTAGAGCTTCCAATGGCCGTTAGTAAAAAAATAAATATTCCGGCAAAATAGAACACCATGGTGATCGATCCCTGAATCATCTGGATCATAATCAGCATTAAAAAAGTAGCTCCAATTGAAGTCCAGAAATCTTCTTTTAGTAAAAGATAGGCATGATTTAAGGATTGAAAGAAACTTTTATCTTCTGTCAGATACGCATAAAAACTAAAGTTTACCCAGGTAAATAAAGCGGGGATAGCAATTAACAAAAGGGGAATCCCAACAATTAGAAAGCATAAAAAGAAGAGTATGATGATAACAATTAACAGCACCGGAACAACAAGAAAGGTAAGTCCAATACAAAATTTGATGATTTTCCAGATGTTTTGTCTGAAGATCGTGGTGATATCTTCTGTTTTAAAATCAGTTGTGTTCTTTTTCGCCACCAGTTTTAAGTACAGAATAGGGTAAGTCGAGTTGAAAAGTGATAAAGCAATTACAGCAATAAAAAAGAGGGCAACAAAACCAACTAAGAGTCCAAAATTATCGTTAAAATAACCGGCAAGATTGTCAGAGCCGGGTTGGTTTAAGCTATCATTAAATACAGCCTGAAAATTACTTTTTAAAAAGAAAAAGACCAAAGCCCCTACGATTAGGAGAAAGGCGCCGTTGATGATGAAAAAGATCTTAAAAAAGTGTTTTCCGAAAGTTTTAAAAAAGGAAAAAGTATCGATGATATAATCGCCCAGCTGTCGTTTTTTGTAAAGCTCAAACATTAGGATAAAGTTGTTTTTTTGTGAACAATAAAAGGGTAAATCAAATAATAAAAAGAAATTACAGCTAAAGTAAGTAAAATGATAAAACTACTTAGCCAATTGGGCATATCAATCGAATAACGAGTGATAAAACCTTCGAGAAAACCGGCACTGATGGTAAACGGAAATGTACTCAGGAATATTTTGAAGCTATTTTTGAAGCCTATTTTAAAAGAATTCATTCTCGAGAAAGTTTTAGGAAACAAGATCGAAGCTCCCAAAATAAAACCTGCTGTAGTTTCGATTACAATGGCAAAAATTTCCATTGAACAGTGAATCCAGATGCCGCGGACACTTTTCCAGAAAACGCCCTGTTCGTAAAAAAAGTACTGAAAAGAGCCCAGCATGATACAGTTTTGAAGGAAAATGTAAAAAGTACCCAGACCTCCAAAAATTCCGTAAATGTAACATCTCGCGCCTACATAAAGGTTGTTCATGGTGATGCCAATAAAACTTCCCCAGTTACTTCCGGAGCCGTATACAGCCATTGGGTTTCCTTTTTTGATGTTTTCTAAGGTCATGTTCACATAAGAATCCCCCAGAATAAGACGAACAAAATCCTGATCGTATCTGGCAGAAACAACTCCAATTCCCACTGTCAGAAAAAATAACGCAAATGCATACAGTAAATAGCGTTTGTACTCGTACATCAGCAACGGAACTTCGGTAACAAAGAATTCCAGAAACTTATTTTTTTCTGTTCGTTTTGTTTTATAAATTTTCTGATAAATTTGTGAAGCGAGATGATTGAGGTAAATAACGGTTTTGCTCTTCGGATAATACGTTTGGGCATAGGACAAGTCATTCATCATTTGAATGTACAAATTAGCTAACTCGTCCGGATTTTTTTTAGCTTTACCAAAAATAGCTAGCTCAAATTCCAGCCATTTTTCTTTATTTTGTTTTATGAAGGCAACTTCTCTCATTGCAGGCTAAAATATAAAATATGTCAGAATTATCTATAAATACGACGCAAAATGTCAAAATAAATTTTATCGCCGCAACGATAGGGGAAAGAATAGGTTCTTATTTCATCGATTTGGCTATTAAACTGGCTTATGTGACCGTAATTTCCCTGGTGTTTTTCTACGGATTAAATTTTGATAAAGTACTGAATACCTTAGACAACTGGTCGAGAATGTCTATAATTTTACTACTGTATTTTCCATTTATCATTTATACCATAACCTTAGAAAGTATTTTTGAAGGACAGACAATTGGTAAGAAATTAGTAAAAATAAAAGTGGTAAAAATTGACGGTTATCAGGCCGGATTTGGAGACTATTTAATGCGATGGTTTTTTAGACTGGTTGATATTTCTATTCTTGGAGGAATCGTGGGGCTGATATCCATAATTTCGAGTCAAAAAGGACAGCGATTGGGCGATATGGTTGCCGGAACAGCTGTGATTACGTTAAAAAATAAAATCAACATCAGCCACACTATTCTGGAGGAAATTGGAGACGCTTATGTCCCAACTTATCCTTTGGTGATTAAATTGTCGGATAATGATATGCGAATTATCAAAGAGACTTTTCAAAGTGCCCTTGCCAAAAACGATCATGAAATCATTTATAAACTGGTTGCCAAAATAGAGAGCGTTACCGGAATTAAAAATCAGTCAGGTAATAATACTGACTTCCTGAGAGTCATTCTCAAAGATTATAATTTTTATACGCAGAATATGTAGCTTCTAAAGGGGCGAAAAAATGATGATAAATGTCATTTTATCAAGTTCATAATTTTTGTAGTTTTACTAATACTAAAATCAACTTGTGTAGTACTGATTTTTAGATTGCATTATATAGGCAGTTTTTGATTTTAGAAAGGCGTTACCGAAAAGCTTTAAGAGTAGGATCATTTAAATTATAGAAATTATGAAAATTACAAAGGTTTTTGCAATTTTAATGTTGCTGATTTCCGTTACCAATTTTGCTCAGACCAGTAGCAAAAAACTGGATAAAATTATAAAAAGAGATTATCAGATTATTGAATGTACCATTGCAAAAATGTCAGATAAAACAGTTGAATATTCCTTACCTGGAGAAACACTGCAAATTTCACTTGATGTATCTCAGATTGCCAGAATTGATTTTGCGAGCGGGCGTTCTCAAACTTTTGATGTATCTGCAAATACCGTAGCATCAAATAATAGAAGTTCAGGTAATTCAGGACAGGTGATTGCTGCCGTAGGAATGAAACCCAATACCATTGCTGTGCTGCCGGTACCTTATGTAAACTCAGGCACTTTAGAAAGTTCAGAAGAAATGGCAAAATTTGCTCAGAATGATTTGTATAACAAATTATTAGATAAATCGTCGAATATTTTTCCGTTAACGGTTCAGGATTTAAGAGTAACCAACAGTTTATTGCACAAAGCAGGGATAGATTATAAAAATATCGATGAAACCCCAATCGAAGATCTTCAGCAAATTTTAGGAGTGGATAACATCATCGCAACAAAAGTGTCGTATACCATAACGGAGGGTTCAGTGGCTTCAACTTATAACAGCGGAAATGCTAAAGTGAGTGACAACAATAAAAAGCTTAAAACAAACGATATTTCAACTACAACGTCAAGTACACAAACCTACTACAATTACATGGTTTATTTTGATATGTATAAAAACGGAACGAAAATTTATTCACAAACTCGTAAGCCATTCTTAAACATAAAAGACAGTTGGATGGATTCTGTTTCTTATCTGTTAAAAAGAAGCCCGATTTATGTTAGAAAATAAATAATCAGAGAGAAGAGGCACTAAAGAATATAAAAACAGCGCTAACCTTTGTACCTTTGCGGCTCTGCGCCTTTTGCAGCTAAAAAGTAAAAAATGTTTCATTTATTAGATATTATTGGTACAATGGCTTTTGCCATGTCGGGTGCTTTGACAGCGATGCATAAAAAGCTGGATCCGTTTGGTGTTTTTATCATTGCTTTTGTGACGGCTGTTGGTGGCGGAACGCTTCGTGATGTGCTGATAGGCCGAACACCGGTAGGATGGATGCTGGATTTGCAATATGTATATGTAATCATCCTGGGGTTTGGATTTGCCATCCTTTTCAGAAAAAAGTTCGACAGACTGCGTACTTCGCTATTCTTGTTTGATACGATCGGATTGGGTGTTTTTACCTTAATTGGACTCGAAAAAGGAATTATGATTGGTTTGCACCCGGTTATTTGTATTGCCTTAGGTACTATGACGGCATGTTTTGGAGGCGTGATTCGGGACATTTTGTGTAACGAAATTCCAACCATTTTTAGAAGAGAGATTTATGCCACCATTTGTATTTTTGGAGGAATTGTATTTTTTATTCTGAAAAAACTGAATTTAGAAGACGATGTTTTGTATTTAGTAACTTCTGTCGTAATGATTGTTACCCGTTTATTAGCCGTAAAATACAAATGGTATTTACCGGCATTTGAACACAAGTAAGATTTTTAAACAATAGCAGTGTGCTGAAAATTTAAGAGCCGCGAATTCACAAACAGAATTTAAATTTTTGTTAGACAATAAAAATTAAATTTGTGAATTCGCGGCAAACTTTTTTTATAAGTTTGTTTCAACAGAACTCAAAAGAGAACCATAAAATTACCACAGAAAACGGAATGAAATATACCGTAAGGAATTATCATAAAAACGATTACGAAATATGGAATGCATTTGTGGCGCAGGCTAAAAATGCAACATTCCTGTTTTACCGTGATTTTATGGAGTACCACGAAGACCGGTTTAAAGATTTCTCACTTTTGGTTTTCAAGGATGATAGATTAAAAGCAATTTTACCGGCGAATAAAGTCGAAAATTCGGTTTACTCACACCAGGGATTGACTTACGGAGGCTTGGTTTATAGTGAAAAAACAAAACAAGTTGACGTTATTGAAATTTTTCAGGCAGTTTTGTTCTTTCTGAACGAAAATGAGATTCTGAAACTACATTATAAAACGCTTCCTTCTATTTACCATCTAAAACTTGCAGAAGAAATTTTGTATGCTCTGTTTTTGGCCGATGCGAAACTGGTACGCCGGGATTCACTTTCGGTAATCGATTTATCTCAGGAAAATGTCGTATCAAAGATTAGAAAAAGAGGTTTTCAAAAAGGAGTTTCGAATCAACTGACCATCAAAGAAGAAATTGATTTTGGTTTGTTTTGGAATGAAGTTTTAATTCCCAATTTGAATAAAAAACACAAAGCAAATCCGGTACATTCAGCAGAAGAAATGTATTATCTGCAAAAGCATTTTCCTCAAAACATTCATCAGTTTAATGTTTATTTAGAAGATAAAATTGTAGCCGGAACTACGATTTTTGAAACGGAAACGACAGTGCATTGCCAGTATATTTCGAAGAATGAAAAGGGAGACTTAGGAAGCCTGGATTATTTATACCATTATCTGATTCAGGAACGATTTGCTCAAAAGAGATTTTTTGATTTTGGAATTTCGAATGAAAATCAGGGAAAGAACCTGAATGAAGGTTTATCGTACTGGAAAGAAAGTTTTGGAGCGGGTACCATAGTTCATGATTTCTACGAACTGGAAACGGCAAATTATAAGAAGTTAAATGGTATTTTTGTTTAAATAGAAAAAAAGAAAATGATATCATTTCTGGACCTGAAGAAAATAAACAAACCGTATGAAACCGCATTTCACGAAAAACTGAAAACAGTTTTAGAGAATGGCTGGTACATTTTAGGGAAGGAAGTGGAAGCATTTGAAACCGCTTTTGCAAAATATTGCAAAGCCGATTATTGTATCGGAACAGGAAATGGTCTCGATGCATTAACTTTGATTTTTAAGGGATATATAGCTTTAGGAAAACTGCAAAAAGGAGATGAGGTTATTGTTCCTTCGAATACTTATATTGCTAGTATTTTGGCTGTATTGCAGGCAGATTTAGTTCCGGTTTTGGTGGAACCAAGATTAGAAACGTACAATCTCAATCCTGATTTAATTGAGGAAAAAATCAGTCCGAAAACCAAAGCCATTTTAGCCGTTCATCTTTACGGACAACTGGCCGAAATGGACCAAATAAATGAAATAGCAAATCGTAATAATCTATTGATAGTTGAAGATGCAGCCCAATCGCATGGTGCAATTAACAATCAACAATCAACAATTAATAAATTATCCTCCGCATCAGCTTACAGTTTTTATCCCGGAAAGAACCTTGGTGCTTTAGGTGATGGCGGTGCTATTACGACAAATGATAGGGAGTTGGCAAAAGTGCTTTTTTCGCTTCGCAATTATGGATCTGAGGTAAAATATCACAATGATTATATTGGGGTAAATTCTAGATTAGATGAACTGCAGGCCGCTTTTTTAAGTCTGAAATTACCTCATTTAGATGCCGATAATGAGAGGCGACGCAAAATTGCTAAACGATATTTGGCAGAAATAAAAAATGAAAAAATAGTACTTCCGTTTTGGGATTTTTCAAATAACCATATTTTTCATTTGTTTGTGGTACGAACTTCAGATCGTGAAGGGCTGCAGGCCTACTTATCCAAAAATAACATACAAACCGTAATACATTATCCAATTCCGCCACACCAGCAAAAAGCACTTCTGGAATGGAATAATTTGTCATTACCCGTGACAGAAAAGATTCATCAGGAAGTTTTAAGCTTGCCTATTAGTACCGTTTTGACAGAAACGGAGGTTGATTTTATTGTAGAGGTTTTAAACAGATATTAGTTTTAATTGGAATAAAAAATGAGAGAATTAAAATTAGCTGTTAAACCTTACGTTCCTGAGAAAATTTGGATGTCTCTTATTAAAGCCTATAATTTTACAAACCTGCGCGCCATGCGGGATGCGTATAAAATTAGACAGGCACCTAAAAATCATCGAAAAGCACTTGAGATTGTAAGGAAAAAAGAAAAGGTTAAAGTTGCTTTTTTTCTGACTCATGAATCCGTTTGGAAATACGATCTGTTATTTGATTTAATGCTTGCGGATCCTCGGTTTGAGCCTCAAATATTTGTGTGCCCAATAGTGAACTTTGGTAAAGAAAATATGCTTTTCGAAATGGATAAAGCTTATAATGCTTTTAAAAATAGAGGATATGATGTTGCTAGAACCTATAATACCGATACAGGAGAATTTTTAGATATCAAAAAGACATTTTCACCTGATCTTGTTTTTTTTACTAATCCATATGAAGGTTTAGTCGATTACAGGTATTATATAAAAGAGTTTTCCAAAACACTAACTTGTTATGTTCCCTATAGTATCCCAACGGTTAATTATGGGTTTACCTATGATCTGAATTTTCATAATTTAATTTGGAAAATTTTTTCAGAAACGGATATTCATCAAAAAATGGCTTCCGAAAACCAAAGGAATAAAGCAATAAATAGAGTTGTAACGGGGTATCCGGGATTCGATCCCCTTTTGATAAATAAACAACCAAAATTGGTTTGGAAAAATAAGAATCCCATTTTAAAAAGAATTATATGGACACCGCATCATTTAATGAACGAGTTAAGCAAAGTGTCTAATTTTTTGGAGTACTATGATTTCTTTTTAGAATTAGCTACTACTTATAAGGATAAATTGCAAATTACATTCAATCCGCATCCTTTGTTGAGAATTAAATTGGAAAATGACCCAAATTGGGGTAAAGAAAAAACCGATAATTATTTCGATAAATGGATAAACCTTGAAAATGGTCAGTTTGGTGATGGTTATTATATCGATCTTTTTTTAACATCAGATGCACTCATACACGATAGTGGTTCTTTTATGGCAGAATATCTTATCACTGGAAAACCATCTCTTTTTATGATTCGGGATGAATCAATTATGGATTATTGGAGTACTTTTGGCGATGAAGCGATAGCAGCACATTATCAGTCAAGAAACAAAAAACAAGTAATTGATTTTATTGAGAATGTTGTTCTTAACGGGAATGATTGGATGAAAGATAAACGCTGCGATTTTGTACAAAATACTCTAATTCCTAAAAATAATTCAACCGCATCTGAAAACATTATGAAATACCTCGAAAGTCAAATTTTTGAATAATTTTGAATTGGAATTTAATTAAAATTTATTTTTATACATGCACGATACCTCTTTAAAATCAACTGCAATAAAAGGAGTTGTCTGGTCAGCAGTTGATAAATTTGCCATTCAGTTTGGGCAATTTATCGTAGGTATAGTACTTGCCCGAATTTTGCTGCCGGAAGATTTTGGAGTAATAGGGATGTTAACCATTTTTATAGCCTTGTCACAGACTTTTGTAGAAAGTGGTTTAGGAACAGGTTTGATTCAGCGTCAGAACAGAACCCATATTGATTTTTCGACTGTGTTTGTTTTTAATTTAGCGGTTAGTGTTTTTTTCTACGCACTGTTATTTTTCTCAGCTCCTTACATAGCATCATTTTTTAATCAGCCAAAATTAATTGATTTACTTCGGGTATTAGGTTTAATCCTGATTTTAAATGCTTTTGCAGTAGTTCAACGAACAAAATTAACAATTGCAATTGATTTTAAATCCCTGGCCAAAAGTAATGTAATTGGCATGATTGCCGGAGGAGTGTGTGGAGTAACGGCGGCAATAAGCGGTTATGGAGTCTGGGCGTTGGTTATTCAAATGCTTGTCGGAACTTTTAGTACGTCTTTGTCTTTGTGGTTTTTAGGAAACTGGACTCCTTCTGTTGTCTTTTCAAAAAAGTCATTCACATCATTATTTGGTTACGGCTCAAAGTTGTTAATGGCCGGTTTGTATGCTCAAATCCTAAATAATACCTATAATATTTGCTTAGGAAAATTTTATGCTCCGGCATCATTAGGACATTATACAAGAGCTAAAAGTTTTGCCGATTTATCAGCAGGAATCATTGTTAGCATCGTTCAGCAAGCTACTTTTCCTGTTCTTGCCACCGTTCAAAATGATAGAGAAAGACTGGTTTCTATTTATAGCAGAATGATTCGTATGTCAGCTTTTTTTATTATTCCATTAATGACACTTATTGCTTTATTGGCAAAACCAATTGTGATAGTATTGCTTACAGAGAAATGGATTTCTCTGATTCCACTCTTACAATGGATGGTTTTTGCACGTATTTTTCTCCCTATGAGTGCAATTAATATGAATTTATTAAACGCAGTTGGTCGTTCAGACTTATACTTAAAAGTTGATTTGTCAAAATTGCCACTCACTATATTAGCCATGATAATTACAATTCCCCTAGGTGTTAAAGCTATTATTATTGGACATGTTGTTACTTCAGCATTATCGTTCATTATTAACGCCTATTTACCAGGTAAATTTTATGGATATGGAGCGATAAAACAACTAAAAGACATGGTTCCTTTTTTTATAGCAGCTTTTGGAATGGCAATTTTGGTATTTGCGATGACTTGTTTCGTGGATAATCTAATATTGCAATTGCTTCTTGGAGTTGTACTTGGAGGAGTAACCTATTTATTTATTTCCTATTTATTGAAATTAGAGGAATTAAAGGAAGTCTGGCAATTAATGTTGAGTTTAAAAAGTAAGTTTTTTAAATCTTGAACAATGGAGTTAACTTTTTTTTAATTTTATTGATGTTTTTTTTTGTACTATTTTTTTTATATTTGAAAGCAATGGATTAATCTTGTAAAGAAAATAAAATGAAAAGTATTAAAAGAAAAACGTATTCAACACTTTGTTTTTTAGTTGTATTAGCTGCTCATGCCCAAATTAGTACAGGTACAGGAGGGGCTGCAAGTGTATTACCCAATAATCCGACTTCAAATACTAATGTTGGGATTGGCACTAGCAACCCTACAGCTAAGTTAGAAGTTGTTGGAACTATCAAAGCATATTCTGGAGAATTTTCGAGAGACCTTCCAAATGGAACAACTTTTATTGATTCGAATGATCGTGATCAAAAAAGCAAAATTTTTCAGGCGGGTAGTTTTGTTAATGGTTCCAATAGAATGATGAATTTTTATGATTTTCCCGCTTCCAATATTAATGCAAAATCCAGGTTTTGGTTTTCAATTGATGATAGAGCAGATAATCAAAGATTCAGATCTTATGCCGAAACTGGCGGTTATGGTGGTTTTGAGATAAACGATAATAAACAACGAAATGTTTTTAAAGTTGCAGAAGAAACAATATCAGATGGATGTAATTTTAGTCATATTTCCCTTCCACAATCTAATACAAAATTAATAATCGGAACAAGTTATGAAAGTTTGACATCTGATGAAAATGTAAAATACAAATTAATAGTCAAATCGGGTAAATGCGGGGGAACATTTATAGATGGTTCTGGCAGTGCCTTTATTGAGGGAAATACCATTGTAATGGGAAATATTGGAATAGGAACTTCAAATCTTACAGATGGAGCGACTACTTATAGACTCTCCGTAAAAGGAAAAATTAGAGCCGAAGAGGTTAAAGTTTACAATACCTGGGCTGATTATGTTTTTGCCCCAACTTATATATTACCAAGTTTAAAAGAAGTTGAAAATTATATTGCAAAAAATGGTCATTTACCTAATGTTCCTTCTGCTAAAGAAATCAAAGAAAAAGGTCTTGAACTTGGTGAAATGTCAAAAATTCAACAGGAAAAAATCGAGGAACTTACTCTTTACATGATTCAGCAAAATAAGGAAATAGAAGAACTAAAATCTCAGGTAAAACTATTACTGGCAACAAAAAAACAGTAAACAAATTACTTCTTAATACAATCCCGTTTATGAAATATTACATTACATTATTGATGCTGGGAATTTCTTTTCTGTCTCAGGCACAAACAAAAATACAATTTAATTATGATGCTGCAGGGAATCAAATTCTTAGAGAATTGTGTTTGTCAGGTTGCTCACAATCTGCAAAGCAGGTAAAAGAAATCGATGCGTTGGTGGAAGAGGATCTATTGAAATTTTCACCGGAAGATGTAATCTCTTATTATCCCAATCCTGTAAAGGAAGAGCTTTATTTACAATGGCAATTAACCAATAATAATTATGTAACGTCGGTTGTGATTTATTCAATATCGGGTCAGGTTTTACAAAACTATGGCACTAACGAGAGAACAAATAGTTTAAATATTTCTTTTCAGAATTACCCTGGAGGCGTTTATCTTGTTTTGCTTTCCTATAAAGACGGTGCAGACAAGTCTATTAAAATAATCAAAAAATAAAGTGTAGTATGAAGAATTTTTGCCTTTTTATTTTAATTTTTATAAACCATTTTAGTTTTTCTCAAAATTTTACAGATACTAAAGGAGAATTACAAATTTCTGCATCAGGAACAGCCATTTACACTTTGCCTATTGCTACACCGCCAAGTATAAAAAGCGTTGCTCCTATAATTAATCTTACTTACAGTAGCGGTGTAAGAGGAGGTATCGCAGGACAAGGATGGAGTATAAACAGCATTTCGGCCATTAGCCGTATAGCTACACGACGTGACATTGATGGTTTTGTTGATGGAGTAGATTTTGATGATAATGATAAATTGGCATTAGACGGCCAGCGTTTATTGATAAAAACAGGAACATATTGGGCAAATGGTTCTACTTATGAGACGGAGTATAAAAGCAATACAAAAATTGAACTAAAAATAGAAGGTTCAATTACCTATTTTATTGTGACAGCACCTGACGGATCACGAAGTTGGTATGGTTCTAAAGGTTCGGGAAGTTTGCAAAATTCAGTTTCGCTCAATGCCTGGTATATTGTTCACTTTGAAGATGTAAACGGCAATTTTATAGACTATAGTTATAAAACAGTTACTTACAATAGTTCCAATCAATTGTACATTGACAATATAGCTTTTAGTGGAAATACAGCTGCAGGAATTGCTGCGCAGAATAAAATCAGTTTTAATTATAGAAATTCGAAGCGTATTGAGAGGGATTATCTAAAGGGAGTTCCAGTTTATGCAACTCAAATACTTGATAATATACAGGTTTATGCAAACAATGGTATTTTTAGAACCTACAAGCTTACTCATACAGAAGATGGACAATTGGGGTATGAACGAGTATCAACTATAAAAGAAATAAATGCACAGAATGAGGAATCGAATCCGGTAGAGTTCAAGTACGATTCCAGTCCGGTAAATCAAGAGAGAACAGAAAAAGAATATACGAATAATCTGGAATTTGATAAAACAGATTTAGCGGGGGATTTTGATGGGGATGGCAGATTGGATTTTATTGTAGATCGAAAAATGTTTACGAAGTTGTTTGAAGGGAATAGTGGAAATACACCTATAACAATGCCTTTTTATGCATCATCTGGAAAAACATTTGCCGCTACTACTTTAACTGATAATAAGATAAATCAATTTAACAGCATAATCGATCCGGAAGAAAATCTCGATTATTTGACTTTTAAATATTATAATCTTGTTGGTGGTTCAGTAAATTTGGTTCATTCTAAATCAGTTGCAATTTCTAATATTGTAACCAATGAAATTCAGTGTAGCACAGGAGGCGGTGGAGGAGAAGAAACAAGTCGAATGAGCAAAAGTAGTAATACAACTACTGAATTCCCAACGCTGGTTAATTTAAACAATCAGTACATTGAAGGAGATTTTAACGGTGATGGAATTTCAGATGTTATAGTCCTCCAGTTTCACCAAGTAGACCATTATGGCATGGATAGCCCTTGTACCGGGCCTCGTGGAGAAGCTTTGAATTGTAATTGTATTTTGAAAAGTACAAGCATAGGTAACTGTATTAGTGGTGCCTATTTCGTAAATTTAAATCCGAATGCTTCGACAGAGTTTAATACAAAAGATTTTGTCTCTTTGCCGGAATTTACTTTTTGCAAAGAGACTGAAAAGAGATTTATAGGAGATTTTAATGGAGATGGGAAAGCGGATATTTTAATCGTTAATAAGACAACTAAGAATTATCGTATTGTTTCTATTCGTCAATTAGCAGTAGCACCTTGGGTAGCTGTAGAAGTAATTGGAACGGGAAATTTGGATCAGTTTAGTGATACAAAACAAATGCCTTTGGGAGATTTTAATGGAGACGGTAAAGTCGATGTCATGCTTCCTACCGGTGAAGGTGGTTCTGGTGATGTAAACTGGAATATTTATTATAGTAATGGAAATACTTCTGGAGGAGAGTTTTTCACAAAGGAAAATTTAAATATTGTAGAATACTGGCCGGATACAAAAACGCATTATAATACTCAAAGACATTGGAGTAATTATTATGCGATGGATATTAATAAAGATGGGAAGTCTGATCTTGTTAGGGTATGGAGAAAGTTTTATAAGGAATCCTGGACTATAAATAATCATGATACCGAATGGCAGGTTACCGGCTTTGCCAATAATATTGGTACAGTAAACGGTACAGTCTTTAATTTAACATATGATTCTGGTATAATACATTCAAATTCTCCGGATGTTCCAATTCCTATTAACTCTAATTTTAAATACAACGGAGCCAATACCGATCTTGTTTTTGTCAGAGGACATTATAATAAAATTGAATATTATCAATTCAATAAAAATGTTGATGCCGAAAACAGATTAATAAATGTGCTATCATCAGGTGGAAACATAAAACAGACCATCGAGTATAAACCAATGGAGGCTGCCGACAGCGGCTTAGGAAATTCATCGACTGATTTTTATTCTTCAGAAAATGCTGTAACCTATCCTAATATTGAAATTATAAGAAATCCGGGAGCCTATTTGGTTTCTAAACTTACGGCAACGATCAATGGTGTTTCAAAGTATCAGGATTTTAGGTACAGAGGTTATGTGTCTAATTTTAATTATGGAACAGTTGGTTTTGTTAAAACCACCAGAAGCAGTTGGTATTTGAATAGCGGCGATGCTAAAATATGGACGACACAGTTTAATGATGTCGCTCTAAAGGGGGCTAATACCATTACCTGGACTAGTACTGATGGAACTACTGTATTTAATAGTACGCCAACCAATTTACTGAGTACAAAAACAAATGAATTCGCAGTTTATACAGAAGGAGGAGGAGATTCTGTCTCGTCGCGTACCATTCCAAACACAATTACGATACAGGATCCTGTTACCGTTGGACAGACCTATAAAGCCAGCGGTTCTATAACTGCCTTGTCAAGAGTAAATGATGATGTAGCAGTTGTTTATCAGGCACCGGAAATAACGCTAAAACCTGGATTTATTGCTAGTGCTAATAATAATAGCAAGTTTATAGCTTCTCCTGTATCAGCTTCTCAAAGCGGAGGAGCCTCAGGTTCAAATAGTAGTGTTTACAATGTTTTGCTTACCAAACAAACTACTGTTGATCATTTGACAGGAGTTAAAAATGAAACTTCTTTTACTTATGATGGAACGGTTCAGAGTACCAATTACTTTGGTTTGGAAGTTAGAAATGTTTCAAAGCAATATAGCGGGGCCACTTTGCAGGGAATGACTACGGTGGATACGGAATACGATAATAACCCGACAGGAGTTGGCAATGCTTATTATGTAGGACGTCCTAAAAAGATCAATTCTTCGAAGACGGTTTATACAGGTGATAATCGTACCTCTGAGGAAAAATATACTTACACTGGATCAAACTTAACAAGATCTGAAAAGAAAGGACATAATACCTATCCAATTATAGAGGATATGAGTTATGATTCATTGGGGAATTTATTGACAAAAACAGTAAGTGCTCCGGGAGCACCGTCTCCACCAGCAGCAAGAACAATTACTGATGAATACGACAGTACGAAACGATTTGTAGTCAAAAAAACAGACCATCAGGGCTTTGTAACGAATTTTGAATACAATGCATTAGGGCAGGTTACTAAATCAACAGATTATTTAGGAGTTGTCAACGATTACCTCTACGACAACTGGGGGAAAGTAACTAACACGACTACACAAAATACAGCAGCAACACCTTTAACAACTACTGTAGTTTATACCAAGTTGTCTGACGGCGGTTATACCACCACTACTACAACTAATACTGATGGTAAAACCATAGCACAGTATGATGTATTAGGCAGGGCTGTGGTTACAACAACTAAAGGTTTTGCAGCAGGTACTATGGTTTCTAAGCAGGTTGTTTATGATGGATTAGGCAGAAAAACCAAAGAAAGCGAGCCTTATTTTTCATCCCCAGGCCAATGGACAGTTTACGAGTACGATTACTTAATGCGTCCTGAAAAAATAACATCTCATACCGGAAAAGTTCAAAGTTTATCTTATTCAGGATTAACAACAACCAGTAACGATGATGGTAAGGTAACAACCATTACAGTTGATGCTTTAGGGAATAAAACACAAACAACTGATCCGGGTGGAGCTGTCAACTTTATATACTATGCCAACGGGCAATTAAAGGAGTCAGACTATCAAGGCAACAAAGTATCGATATCAATAGACGGGTGGGGTAATAAAGTTGCCATGACTGATCCAAGTGCCGGAACGTATACCTATTCTTATGATGCTTTCGGACAAATTAAAACGGAGACCACACCTAACGGAACAACTGCTTATGTGTATGATGCCGCAGGAAAAATAACCGAAAAAACAATAGTTGGGAATAATACCAACAGTAAGACGACTTATGCTTATAACCCTGCTACCAATTTAATAACGACAAGTACTTTTGTTAATAATCTGGAGGGCAATTCGATTACCAATTCATTTGAATATGACAGTTATAAAAGAGTCAGCAAAACAACAGAGAATACCCCTTATGCTACTTTCACCAAAGAAATTACTTATGATACATTTGGACGTGCAGATAAAGAAACAGCAACAGCAGCTATAGGAGGTAAATCAAGTTCAAAGAAGCTAAAACATACTTATCAGAATGGTTTTGCATGGCAAATTGTAGACGATGCTACGCAACAGGTATTGTGGCAGACTAATTCGCTAAACGAAAGGGGGCAGTTAACAAATGCAAGTTTAGGAAACGGAATTGCCGTAAACAATAATTACGATCAATATGGTTATTCCTCACAGTTTAAGTGGGATAGAACGGTTACCAATCCGGGGAACGTAATGACTTTGACAACCGCTTTTGAACCCAAAAGAGGGAATCTGACCAATAGAACGAATAACTTATTTAATTGGAATGAAAATTTTACGTATGACGAATTAGACCGATTACTGACCTATAATAATGCACAGGGTCAGCAAGAAACACAGACTTACGATGCAAAGGGTAAAATTACCCAAAACAATTTGGGGACTTATAATTATACTGTAACTGGAAAAACATATCAAAACAACTCGATTACATTATCTACACAAGCCTTAGATTATTATAAAAACAGAGGCACAGGTGTCAATTCAGCTCCTAAGCTGGAGTTGGATATTGCTTATAATACGTTTAAGAGCCCCGCAACAATTAAGGAACGTGGACGTGATGGAAATTATATCGAGTATCTTAGTTTTACCTATAACGATGGTAACGATCGCAGTACGATGTTTTATGGAGGAGGGCAAGAAGATAAATTACTTCGTCCGCTTAGAAAACATTATTCGGGTGACGGGACTATGGAGATCAAAGAAAATCGAACTACCGGTGCTATAGAATTTGTAACTTACATAGGAGGTGACGGTTATAGTGCGCCCCTTGTAGTAAAAAGCGATGGAACAGCACAAAATTATTTATATTTACATAGAGATTACCAGGGCACTATCTTGGCAGTAACCGATAACAGTGGTGCAATAGTTGAAAAACGACTCTTTGATGCCTGGGGAGCAGTATTGAAAGTACAAAACGGAGCCGGTACAGATTTAGGATTGTTGACTGTTTTGGATCGCGGTTATACGGGGCACGAGCATTTGCAGAGCATAGGGATTATCAATATGAATGGTCGTTTGTACGATCCAAAATTACATCGTTTCCTACAGCCGGATAATTTTGTACAAGATCCTGCCAATACCCAAAACTATAATCGTTATGGGTATGTGCTTAATAATCCTTTAAAGTATACTGATTCTAGCGGAGAGGCATATGAGCTTTTGGTGGCTATTGGCATTGGAGTTGCTGTTGCTGTAACAAGTTATACACTTACAGCCTTATTAGCCGACGTTCCTTTTACTGTGGGAGGTTTGCTTAAAACTGCCTTTATTGCAGCGGCTAGCTCTGCAGTGACCTTTGGAATTGGTAGTGCTTCGTCGGCATTGTTTAGTAATTTTTATTCTCAGGCCGCTTTTAGTGCTGCAGCGCATGGTACTTTTCAGGGAAGTATGACTGCAATTTCAGGAGGCAAATTTTGGAGCGGATTTGCTGCCGGAGCTTTAAGTAGTATTGCGTCCAGTGCATGGAACGGAGGAAGTACCGTCGAGACGAAGTTTGAAACAAATAGTAGTTTAACGGAAGGACATTTTGTAAGCAATACTTTTTCGCATCAGGGAATAAGTGGAGCACTAGGTGCAAATAATACGATTGGTATGATTGCCTTTGGTACTGTTTCTGGAGGAGCTGGAGCCGCTCTTACAGGAGGTAATTTCTGGCAAGGTGCAGTGACAGGACTTATGGTTAGTGGGCTGAATCACGCAATGCATACAACAAAGAATAATTTTGATGATGAATATGACCAACAAGGAAAAAAAGTTACTAAAGAATCTTTAGGAATAAAAAAAGGAGATTCTTCCGAAACTATGATGGGTAAATTAATGAAAGGTATGAAGCCCGGAGATTATATTGATGGTGGTGATTTAGACTTTTTAAATTCTAAAATTGGACTTATTCTTGATAAAGCTACAATGTCTTCTAATGGCACTTTACAATTAGAGAGAACATTTGCAGGAAGAATGGCAGGAGTTGGAACTGATGCTAAATTAACTATTAAGCCACAGACTTTAAATGGAATGAAAGGTTATAATTTTAAACTTACCGGAGTTTCTACAACTAAAATCTATACATCAGGTTTTGTAAATGATAATAAACTATATTTTTATGAAAAAGGCAAGTTATTTTCTACGCCAATTAATTAGCGATAAGAAAGCTCTAGTATTTTGTTTATTCATTCTTTTTGTAAATCTTTTTTATCTATATCAAAATAATGATAATTATTTTATTTTTGGTTATGGTTATGGATTAGAAAAAATGTTAAACATAAATGAAACATCAAGCCCTATTATAGATATGAATGCTTTTTTCTTAAGAGCATTTAGTTATCTTGGTAATATGATTTTCTTTAATTTTATTTTTCTAATGATTTACAACCTTATATTTAAAATATCTAGTAAAATAGAAACATTATTTATTTATTCTATGAATATTTTATTGACTTTAGGTGTTTTGTATGTTTATTTGATAATGAGATAATTTATTTAAAAGGCTGGGTTTCTTGTTTTATAGGGTTGCTATATTTTTAGCAAAGAAGTCTTTAAATTTCTTTGGGGTTAAAAAGGTATTGACCATTTTAACTCGTCTACTGGCGCGAGCGTCCCGTTCGTGAAAGCATGTAAAGTTAGTTTCTGCGATGGAAAAAATAAATTATATAAAGGGGAGGAGTTGATGGTTCGAAAAGAAAGCGGATTTGTCTACGAGCGGGACGCTCGCGCCAGCAGGAGAAACAAAAGAATATATAAAAATTCTGAGTAATCTAGTAAATGACGGGAAAAGAATTGATATTAATAATTAGTCAAACATAAACAAAAGCCGAGCGATGCTAGGTTTTATTGTTTTACAAAATACTTTGAATTTTTCTTTTAGTGATAAAGGTATCGATAATGGAGAAAATATGATTGTGGTCGGTTTCTTCAAACTTTGCCACTTCAAGAATAAGGCTACTGGTGTTTTTATCAATTTGCACATCTTTTCTGCCTGTAAGATAGTCTAAGGAAACTTCAAGAATATTGGCAATTTTACGAGCAATATCAATAGCGGGAAAAATTTCGTTTCTCCCGACTTTGTAGCGACAAAGGTTTATAAAGAAGTAGGTTTTGTAAAAAGTGTAGCAAGTAGTCGTAAAGTTGTAAAACTTTGTATCTCATGTAATGTCTAACATGTGACAGTTTTTGTTTAAGGATGTTTTTATGTGTTTGCCATATTGGGACAAAAAAGTAATAATAAATAGTAGAATCTAGAATCATGAAATCAATAATTACCACTTTATTTTTAGTACTATCCGTATCAGTATTCTCGCAACAACTGAGTTACAGAAGCGGAGGAGTCGTTTACAACGATGCCGAAAATAAAAAACTATCATCCAATGTGGTTCGTGCCTATTTGGACACCAATGCGGAAGCATTAGCACTTTATAATGCCGGGCGTAACAAAAAAACATGGGGGAATGTACTTTTTTATGGAGGCAGCGGTCTTGTGGTTGCCAATTTAATAGTGGGTTTAACTCAGGATAATACTACTGTTTCCTATGCGAGTAATGGTTACGGACCTACAGTTAAGTCCGAACCTACCAGTTTTACAGCTGCGATTATTGGTGGTGCGATGATTATCGCCTCTATCCCTATTAAGATGGGGTATACCAGAAAGATTAAATCTGCCATTGCGAAATATAATGAAGGTTTGGTAGAAAATTATAAACCAGGGACTAAAACCACTTTAGTAGCAAGTGGTAATCAAATAGGAGTTAGAATTGAATTTTAAAGGTTTTTAAAGGCAAAAAAGGTGCTGCAGTAACGAATACCGGAATGAGCGGCCTTGGAGGAAGTTTTGCAAATTCAGGATTGTGGGGATGATTGCTTTTGGAACTGTTTCAGGAGGAACTGGTGCTGCACTTACAGGAGGTAATTTCTGGCAAGAGGCAGTTACAGGACTTGTAGTTTCCGGATAGAATCATTTTGTACATCAAATTAATAAACCTGAAACAACGGCTGCAGGTATTTATGAAACAAGAGCATTTACAATAGTTGCAATTAATTATTAAAAATAAACTTAGAGATATAGTCATTTTTTAAGTGGTAAAAAAATAAAGAACAATTAGTTATGAAAAAAATAGTTTTAGCATCAGTATTATTTTTAGGAACCATGTTCTCTTTTAGCCAAACAGGAACAGTCACTTCGGTTGGTGCCTTAGCTATTGGTACTTCAGGAACAAATGTGAATTCTGCTGTAACAAACAGTACAACAACTCCTATTATAACATTGAATATTCCGTATGCCAGTTCAATAGCAACGGGATTAATTACGACTGATAACCAAACGTTTTCTGGGCAAAAAACATTTAAGAATAGTATTTCTTCTGACCCTGTGGCCATATTCTCCGCTAACACCGAATTTTATCGTCTCTTCATAAATGGAAAAACGGTTGGATCAGGCAAAGTTTTTGAATTGCTCAAAGGGTGGGGGACAGTAACGGGTTCTAATTTAAGTGGTATTACGGATGTTGGATTACGAATCTCAAATGATATTTCAGGTATGCCATATCCTTCGTTGAATTTAGGCAGAGACAACAAACAAAATATTTGGCTTTGTGCTATCCCGGCAGCCTTAACAGATGGTGTTTCTCAAATTAACAGCAGATTACAAATTGGTTATGATCAGTGGGTTCCTGACACCGCGAATGCCAATACACTTGCTGTCAATGGTACCGGTTATTTTGCTTCAGCAATAGGTATTGGGACTTCAAATTTTACAGATGGAGCTGATAGTTACAAACTTTCTGTAAAAGGAAAAATTCGAGCCGAAGAGGTAAAAGTTTACAATACTTGGGCCGATTACGTTTTTAGTAAAGATTACGAGTTACCAGATTTAAAAGAAGTTGAAAAATACATTGCTAAAAATGGACATTTAAAAAATGTACCTTCAGCAAAGGAAATTACGAAAAATGGCTTAGAACTTGGAGAAATGATTAAGATTCAACAAGAAAAAATAGAAGAATTAACGCTTTATCTGATTGAGCAGAATAAAAGGATTGAAGAGCAAAATAGGGATCTTCAGGAATTAAAAACTCAAATAAAAATCCTATTGGAGAAAAAGTAATACATATAGTTTTAAGCATAATTTTCGTAGTTGCCAAGAAGTTATTATTCTAGGCAATTTATCTTATTAGCTAATTTTCCAACTTTTTAAATATTCTTCCGCAATTTTGAGGTAATCATGTTCTTTTTCAACAAAGGCTCTGGCACGTTTTCCTATTGCTATTATTTCGTTAGGATTTTCTATTAAATATGACAATTCATTTACTAGATAATCTACATCAGGAATGGCATTTATGCAAACTCTCTCTTTCAATTTATAATAATTTACGAAATCATCTTCAGCACCAGTAAATACTACTTTTCCTTTTGCCATTGCTTCGAGAGCATTATATCCTTGGTCTTGGCTAAAGGCTTGATCTAGGAGAATATGAGATTTGTTGTATAAATTAATGTAAATAGGATAGGGTACTGTATTGGTAATTATAATTTCTACTTTATCGTTATATTTTTCTTTTATAATTTTTAGTGCTTTTTCAAAATACGGTATCCCCTTTTGATGATAGCTGTATTTGTTAATGCCTAAAAAAATAATTACTTTATCTTGAATGATTAGATCTTTGAAAATTAGTTTAGTGCAATCTACCGGATAGGGTATAAATTTAGAAAAAATAGGATAATTCTTTGTAGCATCTAAATAATCGAAATCAGTAGCAATTAACCCATCGAAAGTACTCATAATATATTCATGGATTTTAATATGCCCTTTTTTTAAGTATTCATTAAACCAGTTGAACTCTTTTGAGGGTTTTGATTTTTCTAATGAAGGTTGATAAATAGATTTATAGTCCTTATTCTCAATATAAAACTTAAGAGTCATATAATCTAATCCACAAGATAATAGAAAAGAACGCTTATTATTTTGTATTATTTTTTTATCAAATATAGTTCTATTTTTCTCGTTGTTTTTATTGATGATTCGTTAACAAATTGTACGATATCATAGTTTTTTAATTTAGGAAGAAATAAATAGAAACGAATACCAGATTCTAAACTTGCTAAATCAAATTTGAACAGCCTATAAATTATTTTTCTGGGTATAGTGAAAATTTTTCTTTTAAAAAATGTTGGTTCATGATTGTAATCTACAGGATAACATCTGTAGCCATTCCTATTTCCTATCAAAAGAACCTCATGTCCAAGTTCTACTAGTCCTTTTTTTAAAGAATTATGTAAAAGACTATATTCTCCAATTAGTAAAATTCGCATATATTTTAATTAGTAAAAAGAAAAAAAAGTAAATGTAAAACAATTTGGTTATTGAAATAGATCAAATATAGTAAAGGTGTTATTTTTCCTTTTTAAAACAAAACAGAACTGCATTTTGTATTTCAAGGAGAAAAAAAATTACATTTGTTTAAGAATGAAAACCACTTGAAAGAGATCTATACTATTGATAATATTGAAATTTTAATTTCTACAATGAACAGAGATTCATTAGATTTTCTAGTGCCAATGTTTCCTTTTTCTCATTTTTCTCACTTTCACCTTTTGATTGTTAATCAAACCCAAAATGATACAATTCTGACATCTGCTTATTCCAATGTCAGAGTTGTAAATTCGTTTGAAAAAGGGTTGTCAAAAAGTAGAAATTTAGCCTTTAAAAATGCGACGGGAAAAATTCTTTTAATTGCTGATGATGATATAACTTATGAAGAAGGATTTAGTACTAATATTGTTAAAGCATATAATAAATTTCCTGAGGCATCAGTTATAAGTTTTTGTGCTGTAAATTCAAAAGGAGATCTAATGAAAAAATATCCTTCTCGTTTAAAAAATAATTTAAATATTTTTGATATTTTTAAGACAAGCTCAATAGAAATTACGCTAAATAAAAAGATTCTTAATACCTCTAAAAGTAGATTTGATGAGAATTTTGGACTGGGAGGAATTTTCGAGTTAGGAGAAGAAGCAATTTTTCTTTCAGATTTGAAGAAGGAAAATAAACAGCTTGTCTTTGTGCCCGAAGTAATTGTAAAACATCATCAGCAGACTTCTTCGGATAAAAAAGAGGTAATAGAAAGATATTACATCAATGGAGCATTATTTTTCCGAATTTTAAAAAAGAAAGCTATTCTTTGGTTATTTATCAAGCTACTTTTTGACTTGAAGCAAAAGAATTTGAAATTCACGGGTATTAAAAAAGCTCTTAATAGGACATACGAGGGATATAAAAAGTTTGAAAGCATACAATACAAAAATGAAAAATAAATGAATATACAAATCTTATCGATCCCTAAAATAGAAGAGCGAAGAGGGAATCTTTCAGTAATTGAAAATGATATTATTCCTTTCAGTATCAAAAGAGTGTATTATTTATATGATGTTCCGGCTGGATCAGAACGAGGCGGGCATGCGCACAAAGATCTTCGACAGTTTTTGGTTGCTTTAAGCGGCAGTTTTGATGTTGTTTTAAACGATGGAAAAGAAGAGAAGATTGTTACTTTAAATAAACCGTATGAAGGTTTGTTAATCAATCCGGGAATTTGGCGTGAACTTCAAAATTTTTCTTCGGGTTCAATTTGCCTGGTTGTAGCTTCAGAAGTTTATATAGAAGATGATTACATTAGAGATTTTGATAAATTTATGTGCTCGAAAAAGACTATTGATAAATAGAAAAGTTAAAACCTTTTCGCCTTAAAAGTTTTTTTATTTTGAGTAATGGTATTAACACGTATCTGGGCAGACAGTATATAACTTTAGTTTTAAAAGAAATATTTTCTTTTAGGATGTTTTGAAGCAATTCTTTCGATTTTTTGTTTTCACCGGCAATTTTATATTGTAAAGCATATTCTATTCTATAAACGTCAAGATATTTTTTTAAGCTTGGATTGCTTTTTTCTTCTTGTTCATAGTCCTCAAAATTCTTTAAGTTTTTTTCCAGTATTGGGGTTTTCGAAAGACTGTTTTCGATGTAATGCAGGTAAGATGCCGTAACTTTATTGCTCAATGCAACGGAATATTTTAATGCAATTCGAATCCACATATCCACATCCTGGCCACTGGATATGCTTGGCTTAAAGTCACCTATTTCTTTAAATATGTTTTTCGGAATTACAATTGAAGATGAGGTAGCTATAGGATAAGGTAAACTGGTTTCAAAGTAATCCGGAATAATGCCTTCAAAAGCAGTAGAGATTTCTTTAAACTTTGGAATATAATTTTTTCCATTACTAAATACTAACTCGTAACGAGAAGCAAAAATACCCGCATCCGGAAATTTTTCTATTAAAGTTTTTAAAGTTTCGAGGTGATTAGGTGCCCATAAATCATCTGCGTCTAAAAAAGCAATGTAATTACATTTTGCTTTTTCAATTCCGAGATTTCTTGCTATAGAGGCTCCCTGATTTTTTTCGTTGTAAAGTTGTATGCGGTCATCATTAAACCCTTGGACTTTTGCCATGCTATTGTCTGTAGATCCATCATTTATTACAATAATTTCAAAATCTGCAAAAGTTTGATCGAGAATACTTTTTATAGTATTTTCGATATAATCAGCTTTATTGTATAATGGAATGACAACAGAGAAAAATGCCATGTTACTTGGTTTTTAAAGTGCAATAATAACCTAATTTATAGAAATCCAGTACGTACAGATTAGGCTTTTTTGATATTAAATTAGCGAGTACTATGTTTTTGCTTTTTTCATAAATTAACCTTGAAACTCCTGTTAGATGAAACTTTTTTAAAGAGGAATAAATCCTGTTTAGTTTAATGTCTTTTGAATCTATTTTTCGAGAAGAAATCAGGTTGTGAAGATTTTTGACTGCTCTTTCAGTTTTTCTTATGAAATCAATGTTATCTTCTTGATTATGGTGAACTAATATATTTTCAATATGAGTAATAGGAACAGAATTTAATCGAAGTTTTTGTATAAAAATAGAATCTTCGTAACCATACTCATTTATGAATTCAGGAAAAGGAAACTGCAAAAGGATTTCCCTTTTTAAAAGCAGATTCCATGTAAATGTAAAATTATAATTGTTCTTAAGTCTGTATTCTAAAGGTTTGATTTCCCTATTTATTCCATATTTCCATCGAAGTAATTTTTCTTTGGGAGGAACTGTGTCCGGATATTCAACACCTCCAAAGATTACTTTAGGTGCTTTTGATAATAAATGAATATAATTTTTGAGATAAGACTTATTCTTCGGTAAAGCATCGGCTTCCATAATCAAAACATATTCGTATTCTGATTTATGGGCTAAAGAATTGATGTTTTTACCTCTGCCTAAATTTTCTGTATTAACAAAAAAAGAGCAGTTTTCTAAGTAATTAATCTGGTTGTTTTCATTAATAAATTTAGTACCGGCATCATCCTGAGCAATGATTTCATATGCAATTCCTAAATTATCAGCCTGATGCTTCAGCTCTAAAACAAGTGGCAAAACATCATAATTATAAACCGGAATTAAAATAGAAAGCACTATACGCTGCGTTGTACCACTTCAAAAATTCTTTCGTCTTCACATTTTAGGGTTTTAGACGGGAATTTCATCAGTAAAGCATAATCGTGGGTTACCATGATCACTGTTTTACCGTTGGCATTGATTTTTTTAAGTACTTCAAGAACCTCTGAGCTGGTTTGCGGATCAAGATTTCCGGTTGGCTCATCGGCTAAGATAAATTCAGGATCGTTTAACAGTGCTCTCGCAATAGCAACACGCTGCTGTTCACCTCCTGAAAGTTGATGTGGCATTTTGTTTAGGAATTCTTTCATGCCTACCTTATCCAGAACTTCATCGATTTTATGCTCCATGGCTTCTTTTTCAGACCAGCCGGTAGCTTTTAAAACAAAAAGCATATTGTCTTTTACCGAACGGTCCGGAAGTAGTTTAAAATCCTGAAACACAATTCCGATTTTACGTCTCAAATAAGGAATTTCGCTTTCTTTTAAAGTCGCCAGATCAAATTCAACGATATGTCCTTCGCCCTCAGTTAAAGGCAAATCACCATAAAGTGTTTTCATGAAACTACTCTTTCCGGAACCTGTTTTTCCAATGATATAGATAAATTCACCATGCTGAACATCTAAATTAATGTGAGATAAAATTTTCTTTCCTTCCTGATATATAGTGACTTCTTTAAGAGACAGTACGGTTTGCGACATAATAAAATTAATTTGAATGGTAAAAGTAATAAGATAACGCTTGGATTCAAAATAAATTTTAATCATTTCTGTGAGGAATTTCAAAAAAAAGGCCACAGATTAATGAATTAGAATGATTTTATTCCTTTTGCTAAAGTCCATTTTTCAATCTGTGAGAAGGGGTGAAATCTGTGTCAAACATAACAGAATCGTTGTTTCAATTGTAAAACATAAAAATATTTCTGTAAAGTTTGAGAACCAATCTTTTGGCGTTTACTATATGGTTTAATAATTGCGATTAAAATATTTATTCATAATAAATTCAAGGAACGTTTCGTTATAAACGGTATAAAATGATACATTTGAATACTAAATATAATTAAAATGCGTAAACTTTCCTGGTTCTTTTTACTCCCAATTATCCTTTTCTCAACCATAGTTTCGGCACAAAAATCAGCTATTTATACTTACGACTTAAAGGATTTTGACAAAGCACTGGCTTTATACAATGACAAACAATATGCTTCGGCTCAACTTATTTTCGAATATGTAAAAAATAATGCAACAACTGAGGAAGTTCAATCCGATTGTGCTTATTATATCGCCAATTGTGCCATTCGAACGAATAAAGTAAATGCTGATGCTCTGATGGAGAAATTTGTACACGATTATCCGACAAGTACAAAACAAAATCAGGCGTATATTGAAGTGGCTCAGTATTTTTTTGAACAGGGAAATTACCCGAAAGCGTTGCAATGGTTTGATAAAGTAGATGAAACTTACATGAGCAAATCAGACTCAGATAAATTTAATTTTCAAAAAGGATACAGTTATTTCACTGCTAAAAAGAAAAAGGAAGCAACTACTTATTTTAACAAAGTGGTAAATTCTCCCGATTTTGGTTCTCAAGCCAAGTATTACTTGGGATTTATGGCGTATGAAGGTGATGATTATAAAGAAGCAACAAAATATTTTGATGAAGTTTCAGGCGAAGAAAAGTACAAAGAAAAGCTTTCGTATTATCAGGCCGACATGAATTTTAAGTTGGGGAGTTTCCAAAAAGCAATCGATTTGGGGCAAAAAGCCATGAGTAAATCGAATGATTTGGAAAAGTCAGAACTGAATAAAATTATTGGAGAAAGTTATTTCAATTTAAAGCAATATGGTAAAGCGATTCCGTTTTTAGAGCAATATGCCGGTAAAAAAGGAAAGTGGAATAACACCGATTTTTATCAATTGGGATATGCGTATTACGAACAAAAAGAGTATGAAAAAGCAATTTCCCAATTCAATAAAATTATTGAAGGAAAAGATTTTGTAGCTCAAAATGCGTACTACCATTTAGGTTTAGCATATTTAAATACAGGTAAAAAACAGGAGGCTTTAAATGCGTTTAAAAATGCTTCTGAAATGGATTTCAATGCGCAAATTCAGGAAGACGCAGCATTAAATTATGCAAAATTGAGTTATGAAATTGGGAATGCCTATCAAACTGTACCGGGAATTTTGCTCGATTTTTTAAAGAAATATCCAAATAATTCAAGTAGATCTGAAGTAGAAAAATTACTGGTTGATTCTTATATTTCTTCAAAAAACTACAAAGAAGCACTTTCGTTATTAGAAAAAAACAGGTCGGCAGAGAATAAAGCGGCTTATCAAAAAGTGCTTTTCTACCGAGGTGTAGAATTGTACAATGAATCTAATTATCCTGAAGCGGGGAAAATGTTCAAAAATGCTGTCAGCGAACAAAAGACTCCTGAATTTACAGCCCGTGCCACTTTTTGGAAAGCCGAAACGGAATATATGACCGATGATTTTCAGAATGCTTTACTAAGCTACAAGCAATTTGCAGGATTAGCTGCGGCAAAAACTACTAATGAGTATAAAAACATCAATTATAATATTGGTTATGCTTATTTTAAACAAAAAGAATACGATCAGGCAGGGAATTCTTTTCAGGCACAAATTGACAATTCGAAAGAAGATAAAGTACGTTTGAACGATTCGTATTTGCGTTTGGGCGATTGCCGATTTGTGAGTTCAAAGTACAGTGCGGCAAATGAAGCGTACTCAAAAGCCATTGAATCAAAAGGCGTTGACGCCGATTATGCACAGTTTCAGAAAGCAATTTCTTACGGGTTTATGTCCAAAAATGATAAGAAAGCAGATGAATTGAGCAATTTCCTTCAGATGTATAAAAAGTCGTCTTATCGAGATGATGCTTTATACGAATTAGGGAATACCTATGTTGCGGAGAAAAAGAACGATCAGGCACTTAAAACTTACGATCAGCTGATTTCAGAATTTAAAAACGGTTCGTTTACTTCGAAAGCAATTTTAAAACAAGGATTGATTTATTACAATTCAGATCGCGATGATCAGGCTTTGGTGAAGTTTAAAAAAGTAGCAGCAGAGTTTCCTAAAACTCCCGAAGCTTTAGAAGCCGTTTCGACAGCCAGATTGATTTATGTCGACTCAGGAAAGGTGGATGAATATGCGACCTGGGTACGTACCTTAGATTTTGTAGCGGTTACTGATGCCGAGCTGGATAATGATACTTATGATGCGGCTTTCAAACAATATAGTCAGAACAACAGTAAGCAAGCCATAACTGGTTTTACAGGTTATGTGAGCAAATTTCCGAAAGGAATGCATGCGCTGGAAGCTAACTTTTATTTAGCACAATTGTATTTTGCCGAAGGGTCGGAAACAAAATCAGTGGCAAATTATCAGTATGTGACTGATCAGCCAAGAAGTGAATTTACGGAGCAATCGTTGAGCAGACTTGCACAGATTTTCCTTAAAGCAAAAGATTGTGATCAATCGATTCCGGTTTTAGTACGTTTAGAAAACGAAGCTGATTTTCCTCAGAATAAAAACTTTGCACAGGCGAACCTGATGAAATGTTATTACGATAAAAAAGATTACGACAATGCTGTAGTGTATGCTGATAAAGTATTGCAAAACGCAAAAGCCGATGTAAATGTAAAGGCCGATGCACAAATTATCGTGGCACGTGCGGCAATGCAAACTGGAAACGAAGACAAGGCCAAAACGGCCTATGCTAAATTATCGGCAACTTCGAAAGGAGAATTAGCAGCGGAAGCCTTGTATTATGATGCTTATTTTAAAACCAAAGAAGGAAAATTTGATGCGTCTAATGTTTCAGTACAAAAGCTGGCTAAAAACTATTCGGCTTACAAATATTACGGAGCGAAAAGTTTGGTGCTAATGGCAAAGAATTTTTACGGATTAAAAGACAGTTATCAGGCAACTTATATTTTAGACAACGTCATTAACAATTTTACCGATTATCCGGATGTTGTTGAAGAAGCTAAGAAAGAGTTAAGTGCCATAAAACTGGAAGAGTCGAAAACAAATTCGTCGATCACCAAGTAAGTGTTTTAAAGAGAATAGGGAATAGAGAATAGATACAAGAGAATAGATACAAGAGTAAAGATGCAAGAATATAGAATAGAAGTCTTGTATCTTGACTCTATCATCTAAATAAAAAAAGAAATAGTTTATGAGTTTACCATTTTATATAGTTGATGTTTTTGCCGATAAAAAATATACAGGAAATCAGTTAGCCGTTTTTACGGAAGCAGAGAATCTAAGTACTGAAGAAATGCAGCAGATGGCACGCGAGATTAATTTTGCAGAAAGCACATTTATAACAAAGCTTGACAGAGAAAAAAACAAAGCAGAGATCAGAATATTTACTCCTGCTCATGAAATGCAGTTTGCAGGACATCCTATAATTGGAACTTCTTGGGTTTTAATCAACAAAATATTTGATAATTCCCATGAGAATATCACATTAGAAGTTCCTATTGGACCAATTCTGATTCATCAGTCTGAAGATTTAATTTGGTTAAAAGCTGCACAGCCTAAGTTTTGGGATATTTATGCAAAGGAAGACTTCACCTTATTCAGCAATCTGAAAAAAGAAGATTTTGAGAATCAATTCCCAATTCAGGAAGTAACGACCGGAAGTGCTTTTGTGATGGTTGGACTGAGCAATAAAAGAGCATTGGAAAATTTGGTTTTAGATAAAGAGAAAGCAGATGAATGGATGAAAAACAACTGTAAAACAGCTCACAGAGCCTTGTATTTTTATTATCTGGAAGACTCAAAATTGTTTAGCAGAATGTTGTGTATCGAGCACAATCAATTGGTTGAAGATGCAGCAACCGGAAGCGCAAGTACTTGTTTACAGGCTTTTCTTTTGAAATATCATTTGCCGCAATTTGAAATGATCAATTATCAGGGAGATTATATTAATCGTCCGTCTCAAATTTATTTTAAAGGGCAATTGACCGAAAATCAATTTGATATCAAAATAGGAGGTAAAGCTCAGTTTGTCGCAAAAGGAGAGTGGGAAGTTTAAGAGTAAAGAGTAAAGAGTAAAGAGAATAGAATAAAGAAGGTAGAATTATAGAGTAAAAAGAAAATTTAGAAAAGGAGGGAAGTCGATACTCTTTATTCTATTCTCTTTCCTCTCAAAAAAAAGATATATGAAAATTAATTGCCAGAATAAAATCATCATCTTACTAGTAATGTTTGTTGTCCAGCTTTCGTTTTCGCAAAAGAAGAATGAAACAATCGGTACAGAAACTGTAAACGTAGTAAAGCCCTATTCGCCAACGATTTCAGATGCTTTCAAAGTAAAGGAAACTCCTTCGCTTGACGATAGCGGTAATCAGCCCAAAGAAACGATAAAGTACAGTATTTTATCTGTTCCTGTAGCCTCTACATTTACTCCTTCAAAAGGAAAAGCGGAAGGTGTTGAGAAATCTAAAAAAGAAAAATTATTTAACAATTATGCTACGCTTGGAGTAGGGAATTACGGAACTTTAAACGCTGAATTGTTTGTCAATCAGGATTTAGGAAACAACGATTATGTGGCGGGTATGTTTCGTCACCATTCTTCTCAGGGAGGAATTAAAGGTGTAGAATTAAACGATGAGTTTTATGATACAGCATTGAATGTAGGATATGGGGTAAACAATCGTGATATGTCATGGAATGTCGATCTGGGCTATCAGAATCAATTGTACAACTGGTACGGTTTACCGGCTGATTTTGGGTCAACTTTAGCGGGACAGATGCGTGATGATTTAATAAGAGGAATTAATCCAAATCATTCATATAATACCATTTCTTTAGGCGGTAACGTAGCTTTTACAGAAGGTGTTTTCAGTAAGATTTCGACTAAGTTTACGCATTTTTCAGATAGTTTTTCGTCATCAGAAAACCGTTTTTATGTAAAACCTTCTTTTAAGGTAGATATAATGGACCAGGCTATCAATACCAATATTATTGTAGATCACGTAAGCGGATCTTTCGAACATAATTATGCGTATGATAATACAAAGCCTTTGAAGTACAGTCTGACTAATTTTGGAATTGAACCAAGCTTTGTAATGTTAGAAAATGATTGGACACTGGAGTTGGGAGCAGGCTTGTTTTATAGCTTGGATTCTGAAAACAGCGGAAACAAGTTTTATATTTATCCAAAAGTAAATGCTTCCTATAAGCTGGTAGGAGATTTGATGATTTTTTATACAGGAGTAAATGGAGGTTTGAATCAAAATTCCTATGCTGATTTTGTGACTGAAAATCCGTTTTTATCTCCAACACTTTTAGTGAAACCTACCAACAATCAGTATACTGTTTTTGCGGGTTTAAAAGGAAAGTTGGCCAACAATGTTAGTTACAATCTTACGGGTTCTTATCTAAATGAAAAAGATAAAGCACTATACAGAAGTAACGATTACACAGAAGATTTTTCTAATCAAAATTATGGCTTTGGAAACTCTTTTGGAGTGATTTATGATGATATCAGAACCTTCCGTTTTTATGGGGAATTAAAAGCTGATTTTTCTCAAAATGTTTCTTTCGGAATTAATGGAACCTTCAATAGTTACAAATATGACGGTATAGAAGCGTGGAATTTGCCTTCTATGAAATTGAGTTCTAATCTGGATGTAAATATCACCAAACAATGGTATGCAGGACTGAATGTTTTCTTTGTGGGAGAACGAAAAGACATGCAGTCGAATGTAAACTTAGGAACCGATCCGGTAATTACAACACTAAAAAGCTATTTTGATGCCAATGCTCATCTGGGGTATAAATACAACGAGCGTTTGACCTGTTTCCTGAAATTGAATAATATAGGGAATCAAGCCTATGAAAAATGGCTGAATTACCCGGTACAAGGATTTCAGGTAGTAGTTGGAGCAAACTACAAATTCGATTTTTAAGTTTTTTTTAACCGCAAAGCACGCAAAAGTTTTTTATTTTGCGTTACGCAGATAAAATACAAAGTTCGCAAAGCTATTTCAACATAAAGCTTTGCGAACTTTGTGTTTGCTAAGCGCGATTCATGATAAAAACTTTTGCGTGCTTTGCGGTTAAATAGGCAGATATTTAAAATAATTAAGATGAAAATTAAACTCAGACAAGAAAATGAAAAGGACCACAAAAGTGTTTTTGACTTAATTGAAAAAGCTTTTGAAAAGGAAGAATACAGCGATCATAAAGAACAGTTTTTGGTTGAAAGGTTAAGAAAATCAGCTGCTTTTATTCCGGAATTATCTATTGTTGCCGAAGTAGAGAATGAAATCGCAGGGCATATTTTATTGACGAAATTAGAAATTAAAAACGATACAGAATCTTTTGAATCTTTGGCATTGGCTCCCGTTTCAGTGTTGCCAAAATTTCAAGGAAAGGGAATTGGTTCGAAACTTATCGTGCACGTTCATGAAGTCGCGAAAGAATTAGGATATAAATCAGTGATCTTATTAGGACATCCCGATTATTATCCGAGATTTGGTTATGAACTTTGTGAAAAATACAATATCGAAATGCCTTTCGATGTTCCGGCAGAAAATTGCATGGTGATTCCTTTAACCGAAAATGGATTGTCAGGAGTAAGCGGAAAAGTAGTTTATCCATCGGCTTTCTTTGGATAAAAAATAAAACAAAGAGAAAAAAACTTTGCACCTTAGAACCTCAGTACCTCCAAAAAAACTCATTTCATTAAAAGAGCTGTATAATGACAGAAGTATTTAAAATTCTTGAAACCTATAAAACACAATATGAAAATCCTATTACTCTTGATAAGGGTGAGATTGTAAAATTAGGAGAAGAGGAAACAGAAGAAAAGTGGAAAGGGTGGATTTGGGCAGATAACGGAATTAATGGAGGCTGGGTACCCATTCAGATACTTGAAATTTCTGAGGACAATAAAGAGGCTAAAGTTTTAGAGTATTACACTGCGAAAGAACTCGACGTTGACAAAGACGATGAAATTCTAAAAATTAAGAGTTTGAACGGCTGGACTTGGGTAAGAAAAATTATAAATAATGATGAAGGATGGATTCCTGATGAAATAATAGGTTAAGCGTATTTTTTTTCATTTCTAATTTTAACCTTTGCACCTTTGCAACTCAGAACCTCAGTACCTCAAAAAAAAAATGACTTTCAAACAAAAAATACATACACATTACCAGCAAATGGTTCAGGATCGAATTGACGTTTTTAGAGACATGATTTCGGCTTTGACCGAAGATTCTAAAAACGATGCAAAGGGTTCTGCCGGAGACAAACATGAAACTGCTTTGTCTATGATGCATATAGAACAGGAAAAACTCACCAATAAACTGAAAGAAGCCATTGCCCAAAAAGCAGTCTTAGACAAAATTGATGCTTCAAAAACAACCGAAAATATCATTTCGGGAAGTTTGGTAAAAGCCAACGGAATCTTTTTGTATGTAAGTGTAGCACTTCCTAAAATTAATATTGAAGGTACAAATGTTATTGCACTTTCACCTCAATCTCCTTTGGGAGCCCACTTGATGGGAAATCAAGCGGGGTTTACTTTTGAAATTAACAGCACAAAATATTTAATTCAGGAAGTTAATTAAATGGATTATTTGAGTTTAATATGCAGCTTCTCTCTATTTGGAGCTGCTTTTGCTTATTATAAACTTCACAAGCTTTGGTTAAAGGATGCAATTGAAAAAAAGGATCAATATAAATTTCAAATTAATTTTCAGTCTTTCAAAAATTGGACGATTATAGTAATGATGACTATAGGTGGATTAGTTTATTTTTTCAAAGCTTTACCTTAGTGTTTCTTTTTAAACTTTTTTAAATTTAATTGTGTCGTTCCTCCAGAACTTTGTTTTGTTGATTATTTTTTTTCAACGGATTAAAATCCGTTGCTATAATATATGTCGAGCCCAAGGCTCTTATACCTTGCTCTTTAGAAACTATGTATTGTTAATTACTCTTTTCAATAGATTGAAATCCGTTGTTGCAATATATGTAAAGATCAAGGCTTTTATATACAAGTTCCGGAGGAACGGTTTATCTTGTAGCAACGGATTTTAATCCGTTGAAGAGGCATGAATACCAATCAATAAGTTCCTTAGGAACGATCAATATAAAGTTTATCAATCTTCAGATAATTTCTCCCTAAACTTCGGGATTGATTGAAACAATAATTTCAGAACAGTATTTATTCTTCTCTTTGAGAATCTGTTAATGATTCTGATATTTGCTGTGATTTAATTTAAATATTTCTCTGTTAGTTTGCTTTTTTTTCTTTTATGAAGCTCAAAATTGAAATTTTTAAGTTTGAGGCTTTTTTAAATGCTTAAATTTTATGTTTTGTATGTAAAAATCGATTTTTGGTTTTAAATTGTAATTAAAAATAACTTATGTGTTTTTCAATCGTAACTGATATCGCATCTTTGCTTCATCAAATTAAAAGTTTATAATTAAAAATATATAGTTATGTGTGGAATCGTATGCGCCTTTGATCTAAAGCAAAAAGCTGAGACTTTAAGACCTCAGGTTTTGGAAATGTCTAAAATTATCCGTCACCGCGGACCGGACTGGAGCGGAATATATAGTAATGATAAAGCAATTTTATCACACGAGCGTTTGGCGATTGTAGACCCGGCCTCAGGAAAACAGCCATTATTTACCGAAGATAAAAAACTGGTTTTGGCTGCAAACGGTGAAATTTATAACCACAGAGAATTACGTAAACAATTTCAGGGTAAATACAACTTTCAGACCGAAAGTGACTGTGAAGTAATCTTAGCACTTTACAGAGAAAAAGGACCTCATTTTGTAGATGAAATGAATGGAATATTTGGATTTGCAATCTATGATGTAGAGAAAGATGAGTATTTTATAGCTCGTGATCACATGGGAATTATTCCATTGTACATTGGTTGGGACCAGCACGGAACGTTTTATGTTGCTTCTGAATTAAAAGCCTTAGAGGGGTACTGTACAAAAATCCAGCTGTTTCCTCCAGGACATTATATGACTAGTAAAGATGGCGAATTTGTACAATGGTACAAAAGAGACTGGACTGAATATGAAGCAGTAAAAGATAATGAAACCAGTATTTCTGAAATCAAAAAAGCACTTGAAGCAGCAGTTCACAGACAATTAATGAGTGATGTTCCTTACGGAGTTTTACTTTCAGGAGGTTTAGATTCGTCTATTACTTCGGCTGTAGCCAAAAAATTTGCACAAAAACGTATCGAGTCAGATGATACGACTGATGCATGGTATCCGCAATTGCACTCTTTTTCAGTTGGTTTAGAAGGATCACCTGATTTAGCAGCAGCGCAGGTGGTTGCAAAACACATCGGAACCATTCATCATGAAATTAAATTTACCATTCAGGAAGGATTGGACGCTGTTCGTGACGTGATTTACAACTTAGAAACTTATGATGTAACAACTGTCAGAGCCTCGACCCCCATGTGGTTAATGGCGAGAGTGATCAAATCAATGGGAATCAAAATGGTATTGTCAGGAGAAGGAGCAGACGAATTGTTCGGAGGGTATCTGTATTTCCATAAAGCACCAAACGCGAGAGAATTCCATGAAGAAAACGTTCGTAAATTAGGTAAATTACACATGTACGATTGTTTACGTGCCAATAAGAGTTTAGCAGCCTGGGGAATTGAAGGACGTGTTCCGTTTTTGGATAAAGAATTTATGGATGTTGCCATGAGAATCAACCCACAGGATAAAATGATCAACAAAGAGCATCCAATGGAAAAATGGGTAGTTCGTAAAGCATTTGAAGATATGTTGCCTGAAAGTGTTGCCTGGAGACAAAAAGAACAATTTTCAGACGGTGTAGGATACAGCTGGATTGATACTTTGAAAGAAGTGGTAGCCCAAGAAGTTTCAGACGAACAACTGGCCAATGCAAAGTATAAATTCCCATTGCAGACACCAACATCTAAAGAAGAATATTACTATCGTTCTATTTTTGCAGAACATTTTCCAAGTGATGCCGCTGCATTATGCGTACCTCAGGAAGCAAGTGTAGCGTGTAGTACAAAAATTGCTTTAGAATGGGATGAGGCTTTCAAAAACATGAATGATCCTTCAGGAAGAGCTGTAGCCAGTGTGCACGATGATGCATACGCTAAAGCATAAAAAGTATTTTTAGAATTAGTATATATATTTTCGAAAGACGTTCTCAGTACTGGGAACGTTTTTCTTGTCTTAGGATGTTAAATGGTATTATTTCAGTTAGTTAAGAGTTTTTTTAAGCAATGATCTGATTTTACTTTTTTATATTTGGCATTTGCCGAAAAAAAATGGTAAGAACTAAAAATGTAGCTGAATAAGTACATAAAATTCAGAAATAATATTTAGCTTAGCCAAACATTAGAAAAATATTAAATATTGGATTAACGTATTTAATATCCAAAAAAATAAAGAGAATAATAAAAAAATATAGAACAGTATGTCTGGATTATTAGCTGTTATAGGTAAAGGTAAAGACCCGCAACTCGTAAAAGAGCTTTCTGCAAGAATGTCGCATCGCGGTCCTGATGAAAGTGATTTGCATATTATGGAAAATGGCAGTATTATTTGCCATGAAAGTTTGTCGATTATTGATTTAAAATCAGGTAAGCAGCCTATTCAGGGAACTAATAAGGCCTGGATGGTGCATGATGGAGAGATTTACAATTATCAGGAACTAAAAGATACAGTCTTAAAAGAGCATAGCTTCAGAACAAAATCAGATTCAGAAGTTATCGTGCATTTGTACGAAGAATTTGGGCATAAGTTTTGTCATATGCTGGATGGTGATTTTGCTTTTGTAATTGTTGACGGAGATAATTACATAGCAGCCAGAGATGCAGTTGGTGTAAAACCATTGTATTATGGACTGGATGAGAGAGGGAGAATTTATTTTTCATCAGAAATGAAGTCCATTTCAGATCAGTGCAAATCCTTTTCAACTTTTCCTCCGGGGCACTATTATACAGGTAAAACCGGTTTTGTAAAATACTACAATCCCGAATATGAAGACCACTCCAAAGCCAATCAAAAATTAGATTTAGATTTAATTCGTAATACTTTAATTGAAGCAACCCGTAAACGTTTAATGAGTGAAGTTCCTGTGGGAGTATTACTTTCAGGAGGATTAGACTCTTCATTAACGTCAGCAATTGCTGCGCGATTATTGAAAGAAAACGGAGAAAAACTGCATTCGTTTTCTATCGGATTAGATGCTGATGCACCAGATAATAAAGCAGCAAGATCTGCGGCAGCATTTTTAGGGACAGAACATCACGAAATCTATTTTACAGTTGAAGAAGGAATCGAGGTTTTAGAAAAAGTAATCTATCATATTGAAACTTACGATATTATCTCGGTGCGATCAGGAGTGCCATTGTATTTGTTGTCAAAGGTAATTGCCGATAAAGGAATTAAAGTAATTCTTTCCGGTGAAGGTGCCGATGAGGTTTTTGGAGGTCATTTGTATTTTAGAAATGCACCATCAGCAGAGGAATTTCAGGATGAAACTATCGAAAGAGTACAAAAATTGTTTACTGCTGATTTGCTGCGTGCTGATAAAATACCAATGGCACATGGACTGGAAGCGAGAATTCCGTTTTTGGACAAAGAATTTTTAGAGGCGTCAATCCGAATTAAAACCATAGAAAAACAACCAAAAACCTACGATGGAATTGAAAAATACATTTTAAGAAAAGCTTTTGATACACCAGACGATCCTTATTTACCAGAGGAAGTTTTATGGAGACAAAAAGAACAGTTTTCGGATGGAGTGGGATATAACTGGGTAGATGAATTGATTGAATTCTGCGCCGCACAGGTTTCAGACGAACAGCTTGCAGGTGCAAGCGTAGAATTTCCATATAATTCACCGACAACTAAGGAAGCTTATTTGTACAGATCAATTTTCCATAAATTCTATCCACAAGTTAGTTCAGCACAAACCGTTAGAAAATGGATACCGAAATGGCAGGAAAATCAGGATCCAAGCGGAAGAGCTAATGCAGCGCACGTCAAAGCAGGTGTTGAAGCTTCGAAAGCAGGAATTATTGCTTAAAATATGCAAGGAGTGTTGCTTCTTAATAGAGGGAACAAAATCATTATTGAAAATAAGTTTTAAAAAAATCCGGAGAGACATGTCAAATGTAGTTCCGGATTTTTTTATGATTTGAAAGAAAGAAAACTTTTAGTTATTAAAACTCAAATTCCAAATTTCAAAACTTGAAACTTGAAACTTGAAACTTGAAACTTGAAACCTGAAACTTGAAACCTGAAACTTGAAATTTGAAAATTAAGATTTGAATCCTTGAACATTTCTAAAAACTAAGTTAATTGTCGCTCACCGTGTTTAGGAAAAATATTATATTTGGTTACCATTAATAACTAACCATTTTAAACTTTATCTATGAGAAACTTATTGCTTAGTAGTGTTTTGTGCTGCTCGCTAGCTTCGTTAAGTCCGGTGTACGCACAAAAAACTGACGTGCCAAAATATATTAAAAATGTCGAAGGAGTAAAAGAATATTCCCTGAATAACGGATTGAAAGTGCTCTTGATTCCGGATGCTTCCCAAAGTAATATGGTGGTAAATATTGTCTACAATGTTGGCTCCAGAAACGAAGGTTACGGAGAAAAAGGAATGGCTCACTTGTTAGAGCACATGCTTTTTAAGAGTACCAAAAACTTAGGAGATATTAAAAAAATGCTTTCTGAAAAAGGAGGTGCTGCTAATGGTACAACTTGGCTGGATCGTACCAATTATTATGAAGTTTTTCCATCGAATGATGAAAATCTGAAATGGAGTATTGAAATGGAAGCAGACCGAATGATCAATGCGACTATTTTACAGACCGATTTAGATAAAGAATTTTCTGTAGTTAGAAACGAGTTCGAAATAGGAGAAAACAACCCTGACGGTGTTTTACAGGAAAGAATACTTTCTTCGGCTTATTTGTGGCACAATTACGGAAAAAGCACCATTGGTAGTAAAGAAGATATTGAACGCGTAAAAGCTAACAGATTAAGAGTTTTCTACGAGAAATATTATCAGCCGGATAATTCAACCTTGATAATTGCCGGAAAATTTGATGAGAAAAAAGCATTGCAGTATGTAGGTCAATATTTTGGAAGCATTGCAAAACCTAAAAGAGTTTTGGATAAAACGTATACGATAGAGCCAGCGCAGGATGGCGAAAAGTTTGTGGAGCTGAAAAGAGCCGGTGACAGCAAAAATATCGGGGTATTGTACCATACCGCAGCCTATGCAGATAAAGACTATGCAGCCATTGATGCTCTGGGGGAAATTTTAACAGCCGATCCATCTGGTTATTTGTACAAATCACTGGTAGAAACTCAAAAGATTTCCAGTATTTATTATTGGCAGCCAACCACCAGAGATGCCAGTTTTGTGTACTTTGGAGTAGCTGTTCCTAACGATAAAGATGTTGTAGCAACAAAAGAACTGGTAAGAGCTGAACTGGATAAGATTGGATCAACTAAATACACGGATGAAGATGTAAGCAGAGCTAAAGCTAAAATTATCAAGCAAATTGAAGGGGTTAAAAATAACACCATTTCTTTTGCTATAAATCTTACCGAAATTATTGGTGCAGGTGATTACAGATTAGGTTTCCTGTATAGAGATGCAATCGAAAAACTTACAAAAGAAGACATACAAAGAGTTGCTGAAAAGTATTTTAAAAGTAACAACAGAACTGTGGGAGTATTTATTCCTTCAAAAGACGAACAAAGAGTTAAGCCAGTCGAATATACTGACGAGCAATTAGCAGCTTTTACTAAAGATTATAAAGGAAAAGCACTTGAAAAAGAAACAGCTCCGTTTGAAGCTTCTATTAAAAATCTGAAACAAAATTTTGTTGAAGGAAAGTTAAGTAATGGCGCTAAGTATGGCTTGATTAAAAAAGAAATTAAAGGAGGAAAAGTTCAGGCAGCGTTTAAATTTCCGGTAAGTAATGAAAAGGATTTATCCGGAAAATCAGATGTTGGCGCTATTTTGGCTCAATTGTTAAAGACCGGAACAACTACCCGTACAAAAGAACAAATTAGTGATCGTTTAGACCTTCTGAAATCAAGTTTGTCATTTGGTTTTTCAGGACAAACATTAACGGTGAATGTTAGTACCTATAAAGAAAGTTTTAAGGAAGTAATGGAGATTTTAGGAGATTTATTGACTAATGCTACTTTTCCGCAAAATGAGTTAACCAAAACAATCAGTGAATATAACACCTACTTAGAATCGAGTTTAAATGATCCTAATTCTCTGGCATTTATCGAAGTTTCAAGACAAACCTCTAAATATCCAAAAGAGAGTATTTTTTACACTGCGACCGTTCAGGAACAAATTGATGCTTACAAAAAGATAAAACAGCCGGAACTTATTGATTTCTATAAAAACATTTTAGGAGGAAATAATGGAGTAGGGACTGTAGTGGGAGATTTAGAAGCGAAATCTACAGCTCAGATTTTAGAGAGTACTTTTGGTAAATGGAATTCCAAATCAAAATATGAGAGAGCAATACCGACTTATTTTGAAACACAGAAAGCCGATAAAGAGTATATTACTCCTGATAAAGAAAATGCGGTTGCTGTGGGTAAAATCAGCTTTAAAATGACTCAGAAAGATGCTGATTATCCTGCTTTTGTGATGGCCAATGAAATGTTAGGAAGCGGAGGTTTTCTAAGCGCAAGAATACCGATGCGATTGAGAGAAAAAGAAGGAATCAGTTACGGAGCAGGGTCGTTCGTAAATGTACCCATCACCAATGATGTTTCGTATTGGGCTTATTATGCATTTTTAAATCCAACGAAGAAAAATGCCGTTGAGATTGCTGCAAAAGAAGAAATTGCAAAAGCATTAAAAGATGGCTTCACAGCAGAAGAGTTAAAATCAAATCTTGTGAGCTGGCTTAATGAAAGAAAAACACGATTGGGTGATGACGGAACTTTAATGGATTTGACCAATGTTTATCTGCAATACGGAGTTCCTTTGGAAGATTATGATACGCTTGAAGCTAAAGTTAAAGCCTTGAAAATCGAAGAGGTAAACGCGGTTGCGAAAAAGTACTTAAGTTTAGATAAAATGACTTCTGTTTATGTTGGAGATTTTAATAAAAAACAATAAAGTTTAGAAAGATTCATTTTAAAAATCCAAATTCCAATTTCAGGGAGTTTTAAAATCATAAAAACCGAAATGCATTTTATAATGTTATTTCGGTTTTTTTTATACGGTTTAAAAAATAGGCGTTTTGCAATTTAGACTTTATAAAATCAATTGATTTTTTACTGCATTCTAAAATTTTGTAATTTGTAATTTAAGAAAATTGTAATTTAAGTGTTCTTTTAGGCATATTTTTAGGTTTTTCAGACAATTGTGTTGATAACTTAAGTGCTTTAAATCGGAATTTTAGGGATATATAATTTGCGTTTTTATATAT
This sequence comes from Flavobacterium sp. WG21, assembly GCF_000335775.1. Taxonomy (NCBI): domain Bacteria; kingdom Pseudomonadati; phylum Bacteroidota; class Flavobacteriia; order Flavobacteriales; family Flavobacteriaceae; genus Flavobacterium; species Flavobacterium sp. WG21. The sequence continues at coordinate 7,730 of NZ_AMYW01000004.1, read as the reverse complement.
TTGCGTGTTAGACAATAAATACATTTTTTAGAATAAATTATATGAGCGAAGAAATCAAGAAGAACAATTATTCAGCAGATAGTATTCAGGCATTAGAAGGAATGGAGCACGTAAGAATGCGTCCATCGATGTATATTGGAGATGTGGGAGTTCGAGGGCTTCATCATTTGGTTTATGAAGTTGTAGATAACTCTATTGATGAGGCGATGGGAGGACATTGTGATACCATTGGTGTTGCAATAAACGAAGACGGGTCAGTAACAGTTGAGGATAATGGTCGTGGTATTCCGGTTGATTTACATAAAAAAGAAGGCGTTTCGGCACTTGAAGTTGTAATGACTAAAATTGGAGCCGGAGGTAAATTTGATAAAGATTCTTATAAGGTTTCCGGAGGTTTGCACGGAGTAGGGGTGTCGGTTGTAAATGCTCTTTCTGTTCACATGAAATCTACCGTTTTTAGAGAAGGAAAAATCTACGAACAAGAGTACGAAAGAGGTAAATCGTTATATCCGGTAAAACAAATAGGAGAAACAGAAAAAAGAGGTACACGTCAGACTTTTTACCCTGATAATACCATTTTTACACAGACTACAGAGTTCTCTTATGATACGTTATCCGCTCGTATGCGCGAGCTATCTTTTCTGAACAAAGGAATTACAATCACTTTTACAGATAAAAGAGAAGTAAATGAAAAAGGAGAATTCAGAAGCGAAGTTTTTCATTCTACAGAAGGACTAAAAGAGTATATTCGTTATTTAGACGGTAACCGCGAGCCAATTGTTTCGCATGTAATCAGTATGGATCACGATAAAGGAGAAATTCCGGTTGAAGTGGCGCTGATTTACAATACAAGTTATACAGAAAATATTTTCTCTTACGTAAATAACATCAATACACACGAAGGAGGAACGCATTTACAAGGTTTTAGAAGTGGTTTAACAAGAACCCTTAAAAAATATGCTGATGCATCCGGAATGTTGGATAAATTGAAATTCGAAATTGCGGGAGATGATTTCCGTGAGGGATTAACTGCTATTATCTCGGTAAAAGTTGCAGAGCCTCAATTCGAAGGTCAGACCAAAACAAAGCTAGGAAACAGAGAAGTAGTTTCTCCGGTTTCTCAGGCTGTTGGAGAGATGTTAGAGAATTATCTGGAAGAAAATCCAAACGATGCCAGAGTCATTATTCAAAAAGTAATCTTGGCTGCTCAGGCACGTCACGCGGCTAAGAAAGCTCGTGAAATGGTACAGCGTAAAACCGTTATGGGCGGTGGTGGATTACCGGGAAAACTTTCAGATTGTTCAGAGCAGGATCCTGCAAGATGTGAGGTTTACCTTGTCGAGGGAGACTCGGCGGGTGGAACTGCTAAACAAGGTCGTGACAGAAATTTTCAGGCAATTTTACCCTTACGTGGTAAGATTTTGAATGTGGAGAAAGCGATGCACCATAAAGTATTCGAAAACGAAGAGATTCGAAATATCTTTACTGCTTTAGGAGTAACAGTAGGTACCGCAGAAGACAGTAAAGCCTTAAATATTGAAAAATTAAGATACCACAAGGTAATCATCATGTGTGATGCGGATGTCGATGGTAGTCACATCTCTACCTTAATATTAACGTTCTTCTTCCGTTTCATGAAAGAACTAATCGAAGAAGGTCACGTTTATATCGCTGCACCGCCTTTGTACTTAGTTAAAAAAGGAAACAAGAAAGAATATGCGTGGAATGATGTTCAGCGTGATCAGGCCAACGAGAGAATGGGTGGAAGCGCCGCGATTCAGCGTTATAAAGGTCTTGGAGAGATGAACGCGGAGCAATTGTGGGAAACAACAATGGATCCGAATTTCAGAACTCTGCGTCAGGTAACCATTGATAGTTTGGCTGAGGCTGACAGAGTTTTCTCTATGTTAATGGGAGATGAAGTTCCGCCGCGTAGAGAATTTATCGAGAAAAATGCAGTTTACGCTAATATCGATGCGTAATAAATTTTAATCATCAATTCGTTTAATTGTTTAAATTTACTTAAACGATTAAACGAATTGTCGATTTATCAAACAAACAAATTAATTAATAACCGATAAAGTATAAAATATGAAAGTTACCATTGTAGGAGCAGGAAATGTTGGAGCTACCTGTGCAGATGTTATTTCTTATAGAGGAATTGCAAGCGAAGTAGTGTTGTTGGATATTAAAGAAGGTTTTGCCGAAGGGAAAGCGTTGGATATTATGCAATGTGCCACAAATACAGGTTTTAATACCAAAGTATCTGGGGTGACCAATGATTATTCTAAAACTGCTGGAAGTGATGTAGTAGTTATTACATCTGGAATTCCAAGAAAACCAGGAATGACCCGTGAAGAATTAATAGGTATAAATGCAGGAATTGTAAAAACAGTTGCCGAAAACGTACTGAAATATTCTCCGGACACTATAATAGTTGTAGTTTCTAATCCAATGGATACGATGACGTATTTGGCATTGAAATCGACCGGAGTACCAAAAAACAGAATTATTGGTATGGGTGGAGCGTTAGACAGTTCTCGTTTCAGAACCTATCTTTCATTAGCTTTAGATAAGCCGGCAAATGATATCTCGGCTATGGTTATTGGAGGACATGGTGATACTACTATGATTCCATTAACCCGTCTGGCCTCTTATAACGGAATTCCGGTAACTGAATTTCTTTCAGAAGAAGTATTGCAAAAAGTAGCTGCTGATACTATGGTGGGTGGAGCGACACTTACAGGTCTTTTGGGAACGTCAGCATGGTATGCGCCAGGAGCTTCTGTGGCTTATCTGGTAGATAGTATTCTGAATGATCAGAAAAAAATGATCGCCTGCTCTGTTTTTGTTGAAGGAGAGTATGGACAAAATGATATCTGTATAGGTGTACCTTGTATAATTGGTAAAAACGGAGTGGAAGAAATATTAGACATTCAGTTAAATGATCATGAAAAAGCCTTATTTGCGAAAAGTGCAGATGCGGTGAGAAGCATGAATGACGCTTTAAAATCGATTTTAGTATAACGAATTTCGTAAAAAGAGGAAAAGGCTGCACTTTTGCAGTCTTTTTTTTGAGATTAATTAATAAATAAATTGGTTAATCTTTTCGTTAATTATATATTTGCTCGGGTTAAAAAAAATGTTGTAATTCGTGATCTTGATTTTTTAGTGCTAAAAAATCATATCAGGGCTTATTCTATGGGACTTTAAAACAAAAACAAACAATAAAAAATAATTAATTTTTAGTAATAATGCAGAATAAAGGACTTATTAAATTTTTCGCAATTCTATTTGCATTGGTAAGTATTTACCAACTCTCGTTCACTTTTGTGGCCAATAGTGTCAAAAGTGAAGCTAAAGCTTTTGCAGGAGATAATCCTGATAAAGAATTAAAATACTTAGATTCTATTGGGAAAGAAAAAGTGTTAAACCTTGGTTTTACTGATTTTACTTATAACGAAGTAAAAAACAAACAACTTAATAAAGGTCTTGACTTAGAAGGGGGAATCAACGTGATTCTTCAAATCTCTGTTAAAGACGTTTTGAAAGGATTAGCAAACAATTCTAAAAATCCGGTATTTAATAAATCATTAGCTGATGCAACTGCAAATTTAGAAGGAAACAAAACCTATTTAAATAAGTTCTTTGAAGCTTTTGAGGCTAACTCAAAAGGATCAGTAAAATTAGCTTCACCTGATATTTTTGCAAACAGAAGTTTACAAGGAGAAGGTGGTGTAGATTTTCAAATGTCTGATGCACAAGTTCAAAAAGTAATTAAGAAAAAAGTTGACGAATCTATCGAAAGTGCTTACAAAGTACTTAGAGAGCGTATCGACAAATTTGGTGTAACTCAACCAAACATCCAAAAATTAGGAGAAACAGGAAGAATTTTAGTAGAGCTTCCAGGTGCTAAGGATGTAGATAGAATTAAGAAATTATTAGGAGGAAAAGCTCAATTAGAGTTTTGGGAAACTTTTAAAATCGAAGAAATTGGTAACTTCTTAGTAGCTTCTAACGAGGCTTTAAAAAAGACTGAAGTTAAAGTAAAAGAAACTAAAGCTGTTGCTAAAGATTCATTGAATGCATTGTTAACGGATAATGCTAAAGATTCAGTTGATACTAAAAAAGGAAACAACCCATTATTTGACAAAATGTTAGGTCAGGGTGGTGGACCAGTTTTAGGATATTTTGCTCCTAAAGATACTGCTGCTGTAAATGCTTACTTTAAAAGAGCAGATATCAGAGTTTTATTGGGTGCTGACCAACACAATGCAAAATTTGTTTGGAGTAAACCAACTACAATTAAAGACGCAAAAGGAAAAGATATTGAAGCAGTTGAATTATATGCTTTAAAAGGAAACAGAGACAACGTTCCTGCGATGAGCGGTGGAGTTGTTACAGATGCAAAAGATACTTTTGACCAATTAGGAAAACCGGCTGTTTCTATGCAAATGAACAGTCAGGGAGCTAAAGTTTGGGAAGAATTAACTGGAAGAGCTTTCTCTCAAAAAGGATACATTGCTATCGTTTTAGATAATATTGTTTACTCTGCACCAGGTGTTACAAGCGGACCAATTGCCGGAGGTAGATCTGAGATCACTGGATCTTTTGATGTTGCTGAAACTAAAGATTTAGCTAACGTATTAAATGCAGGTAAATTACCGGCTTCTGCAGATATTATTCAGTCAACAGTTGTAGGGCCATCTTTAGGTCAGGCAGCAATTGATGCAGGTACAATTTCTTCTGTATTAGGATTCTTATTAGTTTGTTTATGGATGGTATTCTATTATGGTAAAGCTGGTTGGTATGCTAACCTTGCATTATTATTAAACTTACTTTTCCTTTTTGGAATTATGGCAAGTTTTGGTTTTGTATTAACATTACCAGGTATTGCAGGTATCGTATTAACATTAGGTACTGCGGTAGATGCGAACATTATTATATTTGAAAGAGCAAAAGAAGAATTGCGTGAAGGTAAATCATTGTCTGATGCGGTTGTAGCTTCTTACGGATGGCACGGAGCAATGCGTTCTATTATTGATGCAAACGTAACGCACGTTTTAACTGGAGCAATCTTGTTTATTTTTGGTACAGGACCAATTAAAGGTTTTGCATTAACATTATTGATTGGTATCGTAACTTCATTGTTTACATCAATCTTTATCGCAAGAATTTTTATTGACAGAAACATTGCTGGAAAAGGAGATTTAACTTTTTCTACAAGTGTTACTAAAAACTGGTTTACAAACTTCCACTTTGACTTTATTAAAATTAAAAAATTCACATACATCTTCTCTTCAATTGTAGTAGTTGTGAGTTTAGTTTCTATCTTTTTCGTAAACGGATTGGATGAAGGTGTTGATTTTGTTGGAGGAAGAACATTCCAGGTAAAATTTGAAAAACCTGTTGATGCTACTGTAGTATCAGATGAATTGTCTGCTGCTTTCGGTACTCCGGTTGAGGCGAAAATTTTAGGTGATGATGATCAGTTGAAAATCACAACTAAATATAAAATTAAAGAAGACGGTGTAGCTATCGATGAAGAAGTGAACCAAATTTTATACAAGTCGTTGACGAAATATTTCCCTAACACTTCTTACGAAAAATTCATCAATTCATTTGATGGTAAAAGAATTGGTGTTGTACAACAATCTAAAGTTGGAGCTTCTATTTCTGAGGATATCAAAACAAACTCTTACTGGGCTGTATTAGGTGCAATGGCGGTTATTTTCTTATACTTAATGATCTCTTTCCGTAAATGGCAATATTCATTAGGTGCGATTGCAGCGGTAGCACACGACGTTATCTTTGTATTAGGAATCTACTCTTTATGCTACAAATTCATGCCTTTCCACATGGAAATGGATCAGCACTTTATTGCGGCTATCCTTACCGTAATTGGTTACTCTATGAATGATACTGTAATTGTATTTGACAGAATTAGAGAGTTCATCATCGGAAACCGTAAAGGAAGTTTTGAAGATATCGTAAACGCTTCTATTAATACTACATTATCAAGAACGTTGAATACGTCATTAATGATGATCATTGTATTATTAACGATGTTTATCTTTGGTGGAGAATCTATCAGAGGATTTATCTTTGCTATGTTAATTGGTATTGTAGTAGGAACTTATTCATCATTATTTATTGCTACACCGGTATTGGTTGACACAATTTCAAGTGATGATAAGCACACAATCGAAGACAAGCATAATAATAAAGTATAATCATATACTTAAGATATAATAAAAAGATCCGGTGTAAGCCGGATCTTTTTTTTTGCATTAAAAATGGGTACGATGTATTGAAGTTTTAAGAATAATTAGGTTTACCTGTAGGAAGGCTGTAGTTTTTTTAATAGAATATTTGTTAAAAATAAATAAGCAAGACTTCCGTCCAAGGTTACTAGACGGAAGTCGGTTAAATTTGTTGTAAGAAAAAGATTTCGATAGAATGATTTTATTGAAAATTTATTAATTTAGAAAAAATGAAATCATGGAAAAACAATTAGAAAATTTAGCGGTAGTAGTGCTCAATGTTCAGGAAATGAAGGAAGTTGAGGGAGGTGTATCTGAAACAACTTATTTGGTTGGGCTTGGGTGTTATTTAGTATGTGGTCCGGTTGGCCTGGGCGCATTTATGTTAGGTTATCATTTAAATTCATAAAATCGAAATTAGATTATGGAAAATGTAATAGAATTATCAGAAGAAGAAGAAGAAGTAAAAGATATTAATGGAGGAATCAGTGGGATTCTATCACTTGGTTTAGCCGCTGTATGGTGTTGTTATGAACTTGGAGCTGCTTGTGCTGCATATGATGCAAGGCATAATGTATAGATTGCTAAAATGGAAGAAAAAAAAATTATACGATTATTTATTCTGGTACTTTTTTGTATTTCAGTAGCTTTCTATTTAGGAGGGAGATGTGCTAAGTATGACTTGCAAATTAAGTTTAATAAGTCAGGTAATTCAATTCTAAAGGACTGAATTTTGCGATAGAAGCAAAATATTGTAAAATGTAAATTAAGTATTTGAAAAGAGATCCGGTGTAAGCCGGATCTTTTTTTTGTGCTATATTTAGGGTAATAAAAAAGTATTTATGGGTAGAAAATTACTGTTGATTCTAATTATTGTTTTTGGCGCATTTAAAGCCTTGGGGCAGACTAAAAACGAAAAGCTGACTATAGGAATCAATTATGGTTTTGGGAGCGAATTTAATAATAGAAATTACACATTTACCAACCATTTTTATAAAGTCGAATTGCGCTATCGGGTTAACGAATCAAAGTATTTTAAATATGAGGTTTTGGTTCAGCCGGAAGTTAATTTTGGAAGACATCAATTGATGAACTTTTACTTTGTGAAGCCGGACAGACCTGATTATCTTGAAAAGAGGGAAGAATATACGAAGTTGAAGGACGTGCATGAGTACGTGCTGAATCTTGGTTTTCTGGTTAGGAAACCAATTGGAAAAGTTTTCTCTGTTTATGCTTTAGGAAGTATCGGACCAATGATTACAGATACGGAAACAGAAAGAATGTCTAAAGGTTTTGCTTTTGCAGATGTTTTTGCGATGGGCTTTTCGATTAAAATGAATCGCTTACAGTTGGATGCTCGTGGTAACATTCGGCACGTTTCAAATGGAGGCCTAAATAGTGAAAATGCGGGATATAATACCAGAAACATTGAATTAGGTATTTCGTATTTCCTTTAAATAAAAACGC